>JAUUSS010000066.1 GCA_030841765.1 Collinsella aerofaciens
TATCAAGATGTCACCCGCTGAGCTATATGAGCTGCAGAGTGCGTTGCTTCCGAGCGATGCAGACGGCACGGTGGTTTCGGAGGCAACAGTCGAGGATTTGGATCCAGATGTCGTGCGGTCTATTATCGCAAATCGCCGGCTGCAGACCCCCCGCGTTTTGCGCGGGGCCGATACGCTGGAAAAGCAGCTGGTCAGACTCAATATCACTACAAAGGATGGTGCGGTGAAGCTCGCAGGGCTTCTGTCGGCGGGAATTTACCCCCAGCAGTTCTATCCCAAACTCATGATTGATGTCGCCGTTCATTCCGATGTGGAAAAATCTGCACCCGGGCAACCCCGGTTTATTGACCGCCAGTTGTGCGATGGCCCGATTCCGGCTTGCATCGAAGATGCCCTTGTCGCGATTGGACGGAACTTGCGCAAAGCGGCGATAGTGCAAGGCGCTGGCAGAAGGGAGGATTGGGAAGTTCCCCAGGAGGTTTTGCGCGAGGCCTTGGCAAACGCCTGCATCCATCGAGAATATTCGCCCATGTTTGTGGGGCAGGCCGTGAGTGTCGATATCTATCCAGACAGAATAGAGATCAAAAACCCCGGTGGGCTTTGGGGCGGAAAGACGGTGGACAATCTTGCAGACGGGGAATCGCGCTGCCGAAACCCAAAGCTCATGAGCCTAATGGGGGCGACGCCGTTAGAGCATGCCGAGGGGCCCGTTGCAGAAAGCCAGGGATCTGGTATCCCGGCTATGATTCGCGAGATGGAGTCTCGTTCGCTTGGAAGGCCGAAATTTATCGTTAAGGCCGATTCGTTTACGGTGCTGCTTTCCCGGCACGGGGCGGAGCTTGCTGAAAACCGCACGTGGATTCAGAGCCATGTGGGCACCGAGCTGACGGATCGCGAGGAAACATTGCTCATGTTTATGCGGGAGCATGGGTGCGTATGCGATGTTCAAAAAATACGAGAGGCCCTGAAGTGGGATTCGGATGACATTCGCCTGATCTGCGGGAATCTTGTCGATAAACATGTCCTGTCAAAATGTGGCAAAGACACGTTTGAGATTATCGATATGAGCAGAGAATCGTCAGCTTCGACAGCGGATAGGATCCTGGAGGCTCTCAGAGCCGAAGTGGATATGACGGCGCGAGAAATAGCGGTTGCATCGGGGGTCAAAATTTCGTCCGTCCGCTACCATCTGCCAAAAATGGCGGATAAAGGACTCATCGAAGTAATGGGTTCATCGACGAGCCGCAACCGCCGCTATCGGAAGAAGTAGATGCAGCCGAGTCGCCCCTCTTGTGTCTCTCGAAGTGAGATGGGTGCTAGGGGGGCGACTGCCTCGCGATATTTCCCCAGATAAAACCTGCCAAAATAAACCTGTCCCTTATTGGCGGGTCAGTTAACGCAGTGCAGGTTGAGCATATGCGAGCGAGCGGGCTCCGGGTGCGGTAAGGTGACGTGAAACAAGCGGGCGCTGACCTTTTGGTCGCGCCCGTGAAGTTGAACGTCAGATTGCCGTGCCCGGGGCCTGCGCAGCGCCGCGCAGTTACGCCGTTTGTAAAACGGCGTAACCTAAAGGTTCATGTTGCCGTGAATGTAGGGGGTGACCTCGGGGGAGATATGGTCGCAGCCCAGCTCGCGCAGCGCGGACTCGATAACGGCGGGCAGCGGGGTCTTGCCCTTGTCGTCGACGGCGGCACCGCCGAGGGTGGCAATCTTGGCGACATCTGCGGGTGCGGCCTCGATATGCATGCAGCCGCCGACCAAGCGCGCGCGTACCTGTGCCAGATCAAGATCGTGCAGGTAATCCTCGCAGGCGCGAATCAGGGAGACCTTCTCGCGCGTAAGCTCCTCGCCCGTGGGGACGCGCGTGGCAAGACATGCTCCCGCCGGCAGGTTCCAAACGGGATAACCCCATGCGCGCAGCAGCTCGCGCTCTTCGTCCTTGGTAAAGCCGACCTCCATAAGGGGTGAGCGTACGCCGAGCTCTTCTGCCGCACGCATGCCGGGGCGGTAGTCACCGCGATCGCTTGCATTGCTGCCATCGATGACGGTGGGAAAGCCGAGCGACTTGGCGTGGTTGACGATGGCGGTAAAGCCGGCGTGCTTGCAGTGGTAGCAGCGATTGGCATCGTTGCAGGCTACTTGGGGGAGCTGCAGCTGATCAACCGAAAGATTGAGCACGGGGAGCTTAAAATGCGGCCCCTCATTGGCCTGCCCATCAACGGACTGCTCAAACGAAGCCTGCTCGGGCGTGCCGATGAGCGGCGTGGTGAGATGGACGAGGAGGGTATTGGTAGGCATGATGCGGGCGCATACGGCGGCCAAAAAGCTGCTGTCAACGCCGCCGGAAAACCCGATAGCCACGCGCCCGTATGCCAAAAGCAGCTGTTCGAGCGCCGATAGCTTGTCTTGAAGCTCCTCTGCGGGTGCCGTGGTGTCTAAAATCATGAAACGATCCTTATCGTTGAGTACTCGATCGAAAACTATAATCCTAATGCGTTACTTGCCATAAGACTTCTATCTGTGTAACGAAAGTGCAATATGGCATATACGTTATATACAAGTTGCCAAATGCGGTAGAGTTGCAGCAACGCGACAGCGAGAGTCGATGGGGGACCGATATGATCAAGGCTGTTATTTTTGACATGGATGGAACGCTGGTCGATACCGAGCGTTTGGGGATTAAGGCCTGGAAGGCAGGCGCCGCTGAGCTGGGGCTCGCGATTGATGAAGCACTGATCCATCAGTTTATCGGTCGCACGCTGCCCGATGTCATGGACATCCTCGATAAGCATTACGGCAGCCATGAAACCACCGAGGCGATCTATCGTCGCCACAAGGAGATTCGCGACGAGATGGTCAAGACCGAACTGGAACTTAAGGCCGGTGCCGCCGAGTGCCTAGACGAGCTGCTGGCTGCGGGCTATCACGTTGGTCTAGCGACGTCGTCGCGCCTCGTTACGGCCGAGCGCAACCTTAAGATGGTTGGCCTCTTTGACAAGTTTGAAACGGTAACGTGTGGCGAGGACGTCGTGCACGGCAAGCCCGACCCCGAGATGTATCTGCTCGCCTGCGAGCGCGCGGGCTTTGCTCCCGAGGAATGTGCCGTGGTCGAGGATTCGCGCAACGGCTGCGTCTCGGGCATTACGGCCGGCTGCCATGTCTTTGCCGTCCCCGATATCGTGCCGCTGCCGCAGGACGTGGTGGATGGCTGCGAGGCCGTGCTCGATACGCTGTTCGATCTGGCGGCGGCGGTCAAGGCCGTGCGCTAGACAATTGCGGCGTTGAAACGAGCAATTGCTTACGTTTGCGCTTAAGCAAAAGGGGTCCGGCAATGGTCGGGCCCCTTTTGCTTAAGCGGCGACTTAGCATACTCGCGGGCGTGCTATAGATACGCACCGAGGTTGATGGCCGTGGCGTCGGTCTGGCTGCTTGCCTGGGTGCTGGCGCGTTCCAGTAGGAACGGACGTACCAGTTCTTGGCGGTTGATATCCTCGGCGGCGACTGCGGTGACGGTACGCGCTGCGGAGCCGACACGGATATGCTTGATCTTTGCCGGGGCCTTGTTCTCGATTTGCTCCATCAGCAGTTGGACACCCTTGCGGCCAATCTCGTAGCCCGGGGGCGCTACCGTAGTGAGCGGGACCGATCCGCTCCAAGCGAGCGGGTTGCCGTCGCATCCGGCCACGCGTACTTGCCCGGGGACAGAGATGCCCTTGTCGACCAGTGCCGAAACGACGCCCGAGGCCAACACATCGGTCAGACCGACGACAAAATCGGGACGTTCGTCCGCGGGGCGCTCGGCGATTTGGGCACCGATGCCGTAGCCGTCGGCAGCGGTATTCCATTCGCCGGCGTCGATGACTTCGATCTTGATATCGGGGTGCAGGGCGAGCGCCTTATGAATGCCAAGGACGCGCAGGGTGAGTTGCATAAATGCTGCTCGGCCGACGACGACAATATGGTGCGCGCCGCGGGCGATAGCAAGTTCGGCAATGATGCGACCCTGGGCCTCGTTGTCGGCCGCTACGTAGTAGCCGGGCTCAGAGCAATGGATGTCCAGATGGACGATCGGCACGGGCATCTTGGTCATGGCGGGGTGCCAGTCGGGGGATGCCATGGGCTGA
Source organism: Collinsella aerofaciens (assembly GCA_030841765.1). Taxonomy (GTDB): domain Bacteria; phylum Actinomycetota; class Coriobacteriia; order Coriobacteriales; family Coriobacteriaceae; genus Collinsella; species Collinsella aerofaciens_AV. Next base: position 4,125 of record JAUUSS010000066.1, read on the forward strand.
ACCATGACGCCGGACATCTGGGTGCCCATAAAGTAGCGCAGGTAATGGTCCTCGAGAATATCGTCGTTATCGGCGTTGGCGATGAGCAAGTCGTAGCCGTGCTTGCGGGCCTCGTTGTGGGCGCCGCTGGCGATTTGGAGCGAAAAGCCGTGATCGAGACGGGGGAGCACCAGGCCAAAGGACTTGGTGGCGCCGCCCGCGAGCTGACGAGCGCTTTGGTTGGGCAGGTAGCCAAGGCGACTGATGGTCTCGTTGATGAGCTTGAGGGTCTCGGGGCGCAGCTTTTCGGGATGGTTGAGCGCGTTGGAAACCGTGCCCAACGAAACCCCGGCTTCGCGCGCGACGTCGCTGATTTTAACCTTTGCCATAGCGGCCCCTTTGATGCGTTTCAAGTACAAGCCAGATTGTAGCATCCCAAACCTTCCAAAAAGGGACAGGTTTATTTTGGCAGGTTTTATCTGGGGAAACGCTGTTGCCAGCGCGACCACCACGAAGGGGGCAGGTACCTTTGTGGTGGTTTGGACCGGCTGGACGTGTGTGCATCGAGTGGTATCTAAGTTGAGATACCACTTCTGGTATATCAGCTTGCGTTTGCGTGAGTACAATACTCGAACGTTGTACGTCTCAGCGCCCTTTGTGCGTGGACGTCTTGCAGTCACGCGAACGAAGGGATTTATCTTATGTGCGGAATCGTCGGCTACACCGGCTCTGATATTGCAAAGAACATCCTGGTCACGGGCCTCAAGCGTATGGAGTATCGCGGCTATGACTCCTCGGGCGTCGCGCTCGAGGTGGGCGAGGACGCCGCGGCGCACCTCGACGTCATCCGCCGCGTGGGCAAGGTCGCGGGCTTGGAGAGCGAGCTTTCCAACATCGACAGCGACGCTACCTGCGGTATCGGCCACACCCGTTGGGCCACCCACGGCAAGCCCTCCGTCGTTAACGCTCACCCCCACACCAGCTGCGACGGTCGTATCGCCATCGTCCACAACGGCATCATCGAGAACTTCGCCGAGCTGCGCGAAGAGTTGGAGGGCCGCGGCCATCACTTTAAGAGCGAGACCGATACCGAAGTTTTCGCGCACTTGATCGAAGAGGCCTATGCCGAGACGCGCGACCTGATGGCTTCCGTGCGCGAGGCCTGCACCCACGTGGTGGGCGCCTATGGCCTAGCCGCCGTGTGCGCCGACGAACCTGGCGTGATCGCCGTTGCCCGCAAGGACTCCCCGATTGTGGTCGGCGTGGGCGAGACCGGCTCCTACGTTGCCTCCGATGTGATCGCGCTTATCGATGCCACCCGCGATGTCGTGGTGCTCGAAGACGGTCAGTTTGCCAAGCTCACGCCCGCAGGCGTCGAGTATACCGACGAGGCCGGCAATGTGATTGAGCCCAAGATCACCCATATCGACTGGGACCTGGACATGGCCGAAAAGGGCGGTTATCCCGACTTTATGCTCAAGGAGATTCACGAGCAGCCGCGCGTGGTGCGCGACACGCTGGTGGGCCGCATGACCCCTGCCGGTGAGCTCGATATCGACGAGCTGGGCCTTTCGCTCGAGGAACTCAACGATATCGACCGCGTATATGTGATTGCCTGCGGCACCAGCTACCACGCCGGACTCATCGCCAAGAACCTTATTGAGGGCTGGGCTCGTATTCCTACCGAGGTTGAGGCGGCTAGCGAGTTCCGCTACCGCAACCCCATCATCACGCCGACGACGCTCGTCGTGGCCGTGTCCCAATCGGGCGAGACGGCCGACACCCTTGCCGCCATTCGCGATGCGCGCATCAAGGGCGCCAAGGTCTTTGGCATCACCAACGTGGTGGGCAGCCCGGTGGCGCGCGAAAGCGACGGCGTCATCTACACCAAGGCCAACAAGGAGATTGCAGTCGCCTCGACTAAGAGCTTCATCGGTCAGGTCGTGAGCCTCACGCTTTTGGCCTTGCTGCTGGCGCAGGTCAAGTACCGCTTGACCACCAAGCAGACGCGCATGCTGTTCCGCGAGCTTTCCGATACGGCCGAGCAGATTCAGTGGATCCTGGATACGCAGACCGAGGCCGTGCACGAGGCCGCGCTTGTGTGCAAGGACGCGCAGTCCGCGCTGTTCGTGGGTCGCGGCATGGGCGCCGCCATTTCTTATGAGGGCGCGCTTAAGCTCAAGGAGGTCAGCTACCTGCATGCCGAGGCATATGCCGCCGGCGAGATGAAGCACGGCCCCATCGCGCTGATCGATCCGGGTTTCCCTGTCATCGCGGTGGCAACCAAGAGCGCAACGTACGATAAGACGGTGTCGAACCTCATGGAGTGCAAGGCTCGCGGCGCCAAGGTCATCGTCGTTGCTACCGAGGGCGACGAGGAAATCAACAAGATTGCCGACTGCATCATTCGCGTGCCGTCCGTCCGTGACGTGTTCAGCCCCATCACGGCGAGCGTTCCGCTGCAGCTGCTCGCCCGCGAGGTGGCCATCCTGCGCGGTTGCGACGTTGACCAACCTCGTAACCTGGCGAAAAGCGTTACTGTCGAGTAATTGTTGTTCCGCCGTTCTGCCGAACGGCGGACCGGTCGACGCGGCGCGAGCCGCATTCACACCAATCTGACGTTCAATTTCGAGGGCGCGACCAGAAGGTCAGCGCCCTCTCATTTCACGTCACCTTGGCGCAAAGCGGCTCGCTCGCTGTTGACGACTGACATCGAGTGCTCTGTTGTCGAAACGCGCCAACAACAAGGCCCGGCTCCGTTGTGGCGGAGCCGGGCCTTGTTTCATTTGACCAGGTAAAACCTGCCGAAATAAACCTGTCCCTTTTTGGCAGGTTAGCGGAGCTTGCTGGTCTCGAAATACTTGGGATATTGGTCCAGGACCTCGGTCTGGTTGCGGAACATCATATGCAGGTGCTTGCTGACCAAAAAGCTCGCCTCGATGGGGTCGCGGCCGGCGATGGCGCGGCGGATTTGCTTGTGCTCGTTAACAATCTCCTGATTGTCGAGCCTCTGCGTGGCGGCGCGCAGCCAGCGGAAGCGCTCCAGGTCGGCATTGGTCTCTTCGAGCCACGACCACACGGTGCTGCGGCACGCGATGCTAAAGATCATGCGGTGCATGAGGTTGTCGCTTAAAAAGAATCCAATGCGATCCTCTTCGGCCATGGCCTTTTCCTGCAGCGCGATGGCTCGGTCGAGCTGCTCGATGCCTGCCGAGGTGGCACGGGCGCAGCACTCCACAATCACCTGTTTTTCCAAGTGTTCGCGAATGTAGCAGGCGCTCTCGGCAAAGGTGAGGTTGATGGGCGAGACATAGGTGCCGCTTTGGGGCACGGTGCGCACCAGACCCTCTTGCGCCAGACGCACCAGCGCCTCGCGCACAGGGGTGCGTCCCATATCCAGGTCATCGCAAAGCTGCTTGACGCCTAGCTTTTCGCCCGGCTTGTAGTCCAGGTAGACGATTTTGCGCCGAATGGTGTGGTAGGACTGGTCCTGTAGGCTCGTTTCCTGCTCGCCGATGTGCATCGATTCTTCCATTGCGCCTCGCAACTGTTCTATCAAACTCATATGTCAGTTGTTTATTATGCCGCGAACCAGCTCTCCGCGGTGGGTAATTCGGCTGTTGCCCGAGAACTATTGCGGCATCTTAGTCTGTATTTGCGCAGGGCTGTGCTCAACATTGCCGTATCATAAGCCGTCGCAAACGTGAAATAGAAAGAAGGAATCTCATATGCAACTGGCGAATATCGTACGCGAGCGCTGGAAAGGCGTCTTGTTCTGCCTGATCATCGCCATTCCCGCGACGTTGCTCGGCAAACAAATTGAGGTGGTCGGCGGTCCGGTATTTGCCATTCTCTTTGGCATGGTCCTGGCGCTCGTCTTTCCCAAGAATCGTCGCGAACAGCTCGCCGCCGGTGTCACCTATACGTCTAAAAAAGTCTTGCAGTACGCGGTTATCCTGCTTGGCTTTGGCATGAACCTCTCCCAGATTCTGTCCAAGGGCGCCCAGTCGCTGCCGATTATCGTGGCGACGATCTCGACCTCGCTTGTCATCGCCGTCGTGCTCTGCCGCGTTATGAACGTGCCGGGCAAGATTGCGACGCTTGTGGGTGTGGGCTCGTCGATTTGCGGCGGTTCGGCCATCGCTGCGACCGCGCCCGTCATCGATGCCGACGATCGCGAGATTGCCCAAGCCATTTCGGTCATCTTCCTGTTTAACGTTATCGCGGCGCTCGTGTTTCCGACGCTCGGCGGCATGCTCGGGCTGACCAACGAGGGCTTTGGCCTGTTTGCCGGCACCGCCATCAACGACACCTCGTCGGTAACGGCTGCGGCGAGCGCCTGGGATAGCATGCATCCCGGCGCCAATGTGCTCGAAAGCGCCACAGTGGTTAAGCTCACCAGGACGCTGGCCATTATTCCCATTACATTGGCTCTCGCATGCTGGCAGATGCATCTGGCGCGCAAGGCCGGCGGCGACGCCAAAAGCACGTTCTCGCTTAAACGTGCGTTTCCCATGTTTGTGTTGTTCTTTGTGCTGGCGAGCGTGATCACCACGGTGCTTCAGCTTCCTGCGTCCATTACGGCGCCCATCAAGGAGCTGTCGAAGTTCTTTATCGTGATGGCCATGGCGGCTATTGGCTTTAATACCGATATCGTCGAGCTGGTCAAAAAGGGCGGCAAACCCATCGCGTTGGGCTTTTGCTGCTGGATTGGCATTGCATGCATGAGTTTGGGAATGCAGCACGTGCTGGGAATCTGGTAGAGAAGTAGCTGATTTGCGTGTTGCGTGCTGGCGAGCGCATACCTGCGGTGGAGCGATAGGAGCTCTTGCGGGTATGGCTTGTCCGCAGGTTGATAGGTCCCGAAGAGCTCTTATCGCCCCGCCAGGATGGCGATGCGGGGCAATTCATATACTCGCAGGACGGCGACTTTTGCCCTATAGTGTTTGGTGAGTAATATCGTTCAATTTTGAAACACTCGGTCGTACGACCGTCGGCGGTTGCACGTCGCCGCGGACAGGGGCAAATCATGGATAGCGATGCCAAGCTGAACATCTTGACCGATGCCCTGGCTGCTGCCGGGGCCTCGGCATTGGCGATCGATGCGCGTGGGGACGTCGCGATCTCGACCATGAATGACGCGGCGCTTGAGCGGGATGTGGCGGCTTTTGTTGCTGAGCGTCTCGACCGTATAGGAGACGGCGCGCGTCTGGTTATGGGGCGTGAGGGTACGCGCCTGAGCCTGACCGTTCGCCCCACCGACAAAGAGGGCGGGGGGCTTTGGGTTGTCGTGGTCCGCGAGGTGCGCGGTGCCGCGGCGCATGCGGGCATCGAGTGGCTCAACGCCGACGAAGTTGAGGTCCGCTACGAATCGAGCGCGTACGGCATCGTTGAGGGAGCGGCTTCAGTGGCTGCGCCGGTCGTCGAGAGCTACGCGCGCGGTGTGCCCCTTATGCTCGAGGGCGAGCTGGGCGCGGGTCAGGTCGAGATCGCCAAGCGCCTCTACCTGGACGGTCCTTTTGCCGATCAGCCCTTTGTTTCCGTTGCGCTCGATGAGCTCACCGAGCGCGGTTGGCGCCATGTGCTCAAAAGCGCCGAATCGCCGTTGTTCCAAACGGGGCTGACCCTTTGCATTGAGGGCTGGAACGCGGTTGGCCCCCAGCGCCTCCGCGAGCTTGTCTCCACGATGACCGACACCGCGTTGGCGACGCGCTGCCATGTGGTGCTGACGGCGAATGACATGCCGGGCGGCGGCGAAAGTGATCAAGCCGCCTTTGTGACCGAGCGCTTCGCCTGTGCGGTGAGCGTGGCGCCGGCAATCGCCGAGCAGGGAGCCGCGTCGACGAAGGCTGCGCGCTATTTGGAATATCTCGCTGATGCATTTGGGACGGCAGCGCCCACGCTGTCTGTCGCGGCGACGAAGACGCTCGATGCTTACCGCTGGCCGCGCAATTATCTGCAGCTCCGCGAGGTCTCGGAACGACTGTATATATTGGTGGGGGCGGGCACGGTGGACCGCGCTGTGGCGGAGGAAGTGCTCGCCCAAGAGGACGTGATTAAGACCGCAACCTTTGGCGCCCCGACGCTCGAAAGTGACCTGTATATCCTGCGACCGCTGGCCGATACCGAGCGAGATATCGCGCATCTGGTTGTAGACCATCTCCACGGCAACCGAACCCGTGCGGCGGAGGTGCTGGGCATAAGCCGTACAACGCTGTGGCGCTTGCTGAAGGACGATGACCGTTGAGCGAGGCGCCCGTGACCGCACGCGACGCGTGTGCTACAGTCCAAAGCGTTATTGTTTCGATTTGGTTACGGCGTGCGAGGGCATATGGCTGAGACTTCAAAACCGAGCCGCAGAAGGCGGAGTGCCGCGCCGGTCAACCGACGCACAACATCGGTGACGTGGGGCAAACACGCCTCGGGGTTTGATGGCTCGTTCAAGCGCACTAAATACGGCTATCCTTCGGCAAGCGCCCGCTTGGCAATGCAGGCCGAGTCCTCGCTGTGGGGCCGCAAACGCGTGGTGGGCTCAAAGCTCAAGCACGACGGAACGCTCGGTTATATTAGCCGCGGGGCGGCTCGCCGCAGCGGACTCAATCCGGCTGGTTGGCACCGTTATGTTCCGATCGCGGTCGCCGCTGCAGTGATCGTCATCGCACTCGCTGTGCTTGGCTACGCCGGCGGTGGCGCCAACTTGGACGCAGTGTTTAAATCGCCCGAGCTCGCGCATGCAGGCACAGAAGTTGTCGAGGGCGCGCAGACCCAGACAGGCGTCGCGCCCCAGCGCGGCATCGTCGCGGCGGCCTCCACCATCGCCGATGCGCAAAAGGACGAAGACAAGCAAGGCGACGACGCCGAAACGGCCCAGACAAGCGAAGCGACGACAACTCAAATATCAACATAGCTTGCCGGCAGAAGGGGACGTTCCTTTTCTGCCGGCAGTTTGGGACACTCCTGCGCTACCTAACGTACACCACGTTGTCGCGGCGCGGCTTTGCCTCGGGTAGCGTGTCCTCGGCGTAGCCAAGAATGCAGTTACCGACACCGCGCAGACTGCCGTCGGCGGGCAGGCCCCAGCTGGCCAGCAGCTTCAGGCCCTCGGGCGAGTCAAAGACCTCATGCGCGCGGTGAATCCAGCACGAATCGACACCCAGCGCATAAGCGGCGTTGAGCAAGTTGCCCATGGCGAGCGAGCCGTCTTCCAGATGTGTGGGCACGCTGCGGTCAACCAGCACCACCACAACGGTCTTGGCGCCATAGAAGGGGTCGCTGTTGCTGCCCATGACTTGCGCGTTGAGCTGCGAGAGACGCTCGACGGTCGCGGGGTCGGTGACGGCGACAAACGTCACCGGCTGGCGGCCCATGCCGCTCGGTGCATATTGGCCGGCTTCGATAATACGTGCAAGCTTTTCGGCCTCGACGGGACGATCGCTGTAGTTGCGGCAGCTGCGGCGGTGAATGAGTGCTTCGATAGTCTCCATGGTGTCTCCTTGCGGTGGCGTTGCAGATGCCCCGTTCATACCCGTCGGGCTCAAACGATAGACGGTCAATTGCCCGGCCAAAAGGATAGATTCCAATTGGGAAAGTAGGTTTGCATAAAAGTACCTTCAGAATGTGACAAACAAATGGGATGGTTAAACGTTTTATCCCGTCTACCCTGCGGTTTTTTACCACTTGCCTAAATGACGAACGCATAACCTCTGATAAAGGTTTTACTAAAGGAGTACCAACGTTTATCAACGCGCCGTGGTGGCGCCGGGCCAGGAGGTAACTATCATGTTCCAGGCTGGAGATGTCGTCGAGACCGACTTCGAAGGATTTCTGAAGCTGCTGCGTTCCAAGACGCGCGCTTTCGTGTCGATTAACGATCACGAGTACTACATCACGCACACCGATGGCTATTGGCGTGTTCAGGATTGCGAGGCCCTCAACGACAAGGGCCACTTTACTGACTGCTCCGAGCTGGTCAACACGGTCTGCGAGGTCGTCGAGCTGCCGTGGATTGCCGGCAAGAGCCTGCATGACAGCTTCTCGGGCGCTACGGTCTATGAGGCCGTCGCCGCCTAACAGGCAATAAAACCCGATTTTCACGTGACCGCTGGCGCCGCCCCCGCGCCGGCGGTCTTTTTCTGCCGATAGGCCATAAAAGTGCACGTATTTGCGGAGAGCCTGTTGACGATAGTCAAAACTCGGACTAATCTAGAGACACAAAATTGGTCAAAAATCGGACAATTGAATGGTGGGATAGATGGATAGTGCGGTTACGCTGGTCGACTTCGACCGGTTGCTCAATGGACTCGACCATATCTATTCGGAGTTCTCGCGCGCCTGCGGCCTTTCGGACTGCGCTTACTGGATGCTCGTCGATACCAGCACGGCGGGCGGCAGTATTGCCGTAAGTCGTCTGACAAGCGAATGGTTCTACAGCAAGCAGACCATCAACTCGGCAATTAAAACCTTGACGGCGCGGGGCTTCGCAACGTTGGAGTTTGCTGAAGGCAGTCGTAAGAACAAGGTTGTGAGCCTGACCGAAGAGGGCAGGCGATTTGCCGAGCGTTATGCGCTGCCGGCACTCAAGGCCGAACAGCGAGCCTTTGGCGCGCTTGAGCCATGTGAGCAGCGCGAGATTATGCGCTTGGTCGGCAAATTCTCTCAGGTGCTCGGCGAGGAGTGCGATGCCTTTAAGCAACATATCGCTGCCGAGAGCCAAGCCGAGAATCAAGGTGAGGGGGAGTCGTGCGACTGTTAATGAGGTTTCTAAAGCCATATCGAGGGCTTGTCGCAGTGACGCTGCTGGTGCTGCTGGTGGATAACATCGGTACGCTGTTGGTTCCCACGCGCTTGGACAGGG
>JAUUSS010000180.1 GCA_030841765.1 Collinsella aerofaciens
CGGGATTGGTCAATCTCGGCCGACTATATTTGGCTAAATTATTCCGGCGCTAACATCGCCGAGCAGGTCGTCATGGGCGAGACCAACATGCTGTAGCGCCGCGGCGTCGAATGTCAGCAATAAATGGGCACCGGGATCCATGTCGGCCCCGGTGTCCAAGCGCAATAACGGCGGTGCTGTTTCGCGATATTCGGCAGTGCTTATGCGAGCAAATACTCACGACGATCCGCTATTCATTGAGCCTTGAGCAATTTGCGTCTCGACTTAGAGCCTCATTGCCGACTTGTTCAACCAAATCCAGCGGTTTCCGCTGCAGTCAGCATACTCAATTCGATTTACTGCCAAACCGAGGTCTATAAGCCTTTTTGCCAAAGGCAAGTCCTGGCGCTCAACAAAGGCCTGGCCGTTTGGGAACGCGATTGCAAGCAGTGAGTCCAAATAGTGCTGAGTCGTCTCGTCCATATCTTTACCTCCTTTCGGGGCTTGATTTACGACCCATATATTCGGCTATCCGTCAAATACCATCGTGCGGGATTGAGTCACCTTGTGTCTCGCGCATCAATGAGTATGGCGAGAGCGCTGTCGAAAACAACCGCAGCGATCCACTCCTCATTTGGGTTCAAGGCTTACAACTCGATCGCAAACCTCCAGCGCGGTAGGCCTGTGCGTGACGATGATGACGGTACGGCCGAGATTTCGCATGCGGCCCAGCATTTCTCGCTCGGTGTTGGGGTCGAGGGCCGATGTGCATTCATCGAGCAGGAGCATGGGGGACTGGAGTAGACCGCACGCGCAACGGCAAGGTGTTGCTCCAGGTCTTCGTACCAGTTGTCGCTGGTGTCGTCCCAGGTTAGGTCCATCTGGCACCATTTGCCGTCGATCTTTACGGCGTTCCAGGTGTGGCCGTTGCCCGTGATGCGGCCGTTGGCGATGCCCGCGGCGTCAAGGAGCTTGGAGTAGATGCGCTGGTAGCTCTCGCAGGTGCCCTGGTGGCGCGTGAGGCCGCTTTCGGCCGAGCACCAGTTGAGGCCGTGGTCGTACTCCAACTGGTCGAGCGTCCAGTCGTGGAGCCACAGCGCCATGTCGTATTCCGAGTCGTTTGTCTCTTGCCTGCACTGGGCCACGGCGTTGTTGACGATCTGCGTGACGCTCGGGCGGGCGGCGTCGTTTACGGTCACCTCTGCCGTGGTGCGCAGGTAGTAGATCCCCTTGTCGTTTTGGGGGTCGTTTCTGTCGTAGTCCATAAAGTAGAAGTAGATGCGGTACGTGCCCGATGCTGTGAAGTCAAAGGTAAAGTCGTGGCCCGCGGTGCCCAAGCTGTAGTAGCTGGCCCATGCCGGGCGCGACGGGTCGCAGACGCTTTCCTGGCTGCCGCCGTCCCAATAGGTGGGCACGTCCATGCGCGCCTTGGCCTGGGACGAGCCGTTGGTTTGGGTTACGTGGAAGGTCGTCGGTGTGCCCGCGGGGGCGTCGTTCCACGAGACGGTGAAGGTGCGCCGTTTTGGGTTGCCGTGGCGGAGTGGGCGTAGCCGGTTTGTGACGTGGCGGAGATTGCGGCGTCTGCGGTGCTGGCGATGGTGGTGCCGTCAGCGCTTTCCGTGTTGACTGCGCTGGTGCCGGTGGATGTTGCGGTGCCGTCCTCTACGGTATCTGCTGTCGCATTCGTGTTGCTGCCGTCTTCGGCCTTGCCTGTGTCGCTGTTCGTGGCGTCGGCTTGCGTCTGCTGCTCGGCTGTTGCCTGAGGCCGGATGGCTTCTGCGATGGCTGCCATGGGCACCGTCGCGCTGACCATGGACGTGCAAGCGATCGCGCAGAGCAGATAGTAAAGGGGTCGTTTCATAGCGGAGCCTCTCGGTGAGCAGCCAATAGGGTCCGAAGGCAGCTCCAGGCCAGCACTCCGCACATATTTTGTGGCTCTGTTAGACCAGGATTGACATGCCGGCCTGCCGGCTATCTCGCCGTCTCC
>JAUUSS010000067.1 GCA_030841765.1 Collinsella aerofaciens
ACATGCTCTTTGCACTGTTGCGCGAGCAGGGTTGTGCGTCGGTGCGCTGCGCCTGTGAGACCACCAACTGCGGCCTGTGCACGGTGTGGCTCGACGGCGACCCGGTGCTGAGCTGCTCGGTTCCCGCCGCTCGCGTCGAGGGCCACACCATCACCACGCTCGAGGGCCTCAAAGCCGAGTCTGAGGCGCTGGCCCGTGCGATGGCTGCCGAAGGCGCCGAGCAGTGCGGTTTTTGCGCCCCCGGTCTTATCATGAACGTGCTGGCGCTTGCCCGCGCCGCCAAGGAGGACCCGAGCCTCGTCGCCACGCGCGAGGAGCTCTCGCGCCAGCTCGCCGGCAACCTCTGCCGTTGCAGTGGCTACGAAAGCCAGCTGCGCGCCATTGTGCGCTTCCTCAACGAGTCCGGCGTGCAGGTGGGCTTCGAGATGCCCGAGCTGCCCGTCAACGACACCAGCTGCGACGGCGTCTCCTACAAGCAGATTACCCACAAGCAGCCCAAGAAGGACTCGAAGGCCCTGCTCGAGGGTCGTCCCGTCTACACGGGCGACATGGTGCCCGCCGGCGCCCTGATCGTCAAGCTCAAGCGCAGCCCGTATGCCCGCGCCAAGATCCGCTCCATCGATACGTCGCGCGCCCTGAAGGTGCCCGGCGTGGTGGGCGTCTACACCTACGAGGACGTGCCCAAGCGCCGCTTTACCATCGCCGGCCAGAGCTATCCGCAGCCGAGTCCCTACGACCGCCTGATCCTCGAGAACCTCGTCCGTTACCAAAACGAGGAGGTTGCGATCGTCGCCGCCGAGACCGAGGAGGCCGCCGACAAGGCGCTCAAGCTCATCAAGGTCGACTACGAGGTGCTCGAGCCCCTGCTCGACTTTACCCAGGCACTCGATAACGAAATCGTGGTCCACCCCGAGGGCGACGTGACCTTTATGTTCCCGCAGGGCGGCGACGTTCCGCGCAACCTGGTGTGCAGCGGTACCAGCGATTATGGCGACCTGGACGAGGCCTTCGCCCAGAGCGACATTGTCTTTACCCGCACTTACACCAGCCAGGCCACGCAGACCGCACCCATGGAAACCTTCCGCGCCTTCGCGACGACCGACGCGTTCGGGCGTATCTCGGTGACCACCTCCACGCAGGTGCCCTTCCATGTGCGCCGCATGGTCGCGCAGTCGCTCGATATCCCGCAGTCGCAGGTGCAGGTCATTAAGCCGCGCATCGGCGGCGGCTTTGGCTCCAAGCAGACGGGCTGCTGCGAGATCTTTGTGGCATTCGTTACCCAGCAGACCGGCCGTCCGAGCTACTGCTGCTACACCCGCGAGGAGACCATCACTGCGGGCAACTCGCGCCATCAGATGCAGATGACCGTTAAGCTGGGCGCCATGAACGACGGCACCATCACGGCCATCGACCTGCATACGCTGTCCAACGCTGGTGCGTATGGCGAGCATGCCACCACGACGATCGGCCTTTCGGGCCACAAGAGCCTGCCCATCTACAACCACGTGAAGGCGAGCCGCTTTAGCTGGGACGCCGTCTACACCAATACCAACCGCGGCGGCGCGTATCGCGGCTACGGTGCCACCCAGGGCCAGTTTGCCGTGGAGAGTGCCGTCAACGAGCTCGCCGACATGCTGCACATGGACCCCGCCGACCTGCGCCTTAAGAACATGGTTCACGAGGGCGAGATTATGCCGCAGTACTACAACGAGAAGCTCAACGCCTGCGCGCTCGACCGCTGCCTGCTGCGCGCGATGGACATGATCGGCTGGCGCGATAAGCCGCTGGCCGTGGACCTGGGCGACCGCGTGCGTGCTCTGGGCTGTGCGCTCACCATGCAGGGCTCGGGCATTTCCAACGTGGACATCGCCGGCATCGACATGCGCCTGGAAGAGGACGGCTTCATTACCATCGGCACCGGCGCCACCGATAACGGCATGGGCGTCGATACGATTCTGGCGCAGATTGCCGCCGAGGAGCTGGGCGTGGAGAGCTCGCTCATTGTGGTGCGCGGCGTGGACACCGACGTGTCGCCGTTCGACGCCGGCTCGTACGCGAGCTCGGGTACGTACGTGACGGGCCTTGCCGCCAAGAACGCCGCGACCGAGCTGCGTGAGAAGATCTGCGCCAAGGCCGCCCAGATGTGGGACGTGGACGCCACCGATGTGGTCTTCGATGGCCAGTACGTGCGCCTGTCCGACGAGCGTGCCGCGCGCGAGCAGAACCGCTACCTCACGCTGCGCGACTTTGCCAACCTGTGCGTCAAGAACATCGCGGGCGGCGACGCGCTCACCTCGCATGCCTCTGCCTGCCTGCCCGTTTCGCCCCCGCCGTTTATGGCCGGCATTGCCGAGGTCGAGGTCGACAAGGCCACCGGCAAGGTGACTGTGGTGGACTATGCGGCGGCCGTCGACTGTGGCACTGTGATCAACGAGGCGCTCGCGCGCGTCCAGGCCGAGGGCGGCATTGCCCAGGGTATCGGTCACGCGCTCTACGAGATCGTCGAGCACGATGAGCGCGGTCGTCTGCGCACCGGCAACTTTATGAGCTACAAGCTGCCCACGCGCCTGGATATCGGCAGCATCCGCGTGGCCTTTGAGCCGAGCTACGAGCCGACGGGTCCGTTTGGTGCCAAGTCGATCGGCGAGGTCGTCATCAACACGCCGCTCGCCGCCGTTGCCTCGGCTGTGGCGCACGCCACCGGCCACCAGGTGCGCTCGCTGCCGATCACGCCCGAGAAGGCCCTGCTGGGGGAGTAGACGAGGCGACGCATCCGCCGCTCTTTGCCTAGCCCGGGGAAACTGCAGCCCACTTTTCGACCGAATTGTGGGCTGCAGTTTCCGTTTGAGGCCCTCGGCGGAAAGTGCATCCCGGAATAGGGGCTCAAAACGGGTTGCAGTTTCCGGTTGATGGCTATAGCGGAAGCCGCATCCCATTCCGAGGCCCCAAGCTGGGACACGCTTTCCGGCGCATGGCCAGCACCGCCAGACTGCCGAGTCGCACCGAAGTTGCGGTGGAATAGTTCCTGTTTTGGAGGACTGGAGCCCCAAACAGGAACTATTTCACCGCAACTTATGAGATGGGATGCCTTGCGCTCGTGGTGAGGTCGTGAGCTAAAAACGTGTGCGTGCGCTTGCCGTTCGTATCTGCTATCATTCCTAGTCTGTGCGCTCATGCGGGCGTGGCGGAATTGGTAGACGCGCCAGATTTAGGTTCTGGTGGGATTCCCGTGAAGGTTCGAGTCCTTTCGCCCGCACCAACGCATCTGCGTCGGCCCTGGCCGTCGCGACACTTTGTTGCATAAAGGTACCAGCACCTCAGATAAGCTGGGCAGTATGAGGAGGAACGTGTTGAACATCACCGCTTCTGACGTCAAGGACGCCAAGCTCACCGCTACGGTCACCATCCCGGCCGCCGACGTCGACGCCGCGATCAAGAAGGCCTACAAGGACACCGCCAAGAAGTACCGCTTCCCGGGCTTCCGCGCCGGTAAGGCCCCCCGTCCGGTCATCGACTCCGCTCTTGGCGCCGAGGCTACCCTCGCTCAGGCCACCAACGACCTGATCGCCGCCAACGAGCCCGCCGTCCTCAACGAGCTGGACATCGTCCCCACCAAGAGCGGTGACTACAAGGAGCTCGACCTCGCCAAGGATCACGAGGACTACACCTACACCGTCGAGTTCTCCCTGCGTCCCGCCGCTGAGCTCTCCTCCTTCGACGCCGTCGAGATCGAGATGCCCCCTGCGGAGGTCACCGAGTCCGAGATCAACAACCAGGTCGAGATGCTCCTCAACTACCGTGCCACCTTCGAGGACGTCGAGGGTCGCGCCGTCGAGGCCGAGGACTACGTCACCGTCGACCTCAAGGCCGTCGAGAACGCCGACAACTTTGCCGCCGAGGGCCGTATGCTCATCGCCGGTAGCGACAGCAACCCCAAGGAGTTCAATGAGGCCCTGATCGGCGCTAACGTTGACGACGTCAAGACCGTCACCTGGACCGACGAGGTCGAGGAGGGCGAGGAGGCCGAGACCCACACCGTCGAGGTCACCGTCAAGGGCATCAAGGTCCGCAACACCCCCGAGCTCACCGACGAGCTCGTCAAGTCCGACTTTGGCTTCGACAGCATCGACGCTATGCGCGACGCCATCAAGATCGAGATCGAGCAGGACAAGGCTTCTCGCCTTCCGGCCGAGAAGGAGAACCGTTGCGTCTCCGCTCTCGCCGAGCGTCTGCAGCTCGACGAGATGGACGCCGACTACGAGCAGTCCGTCTTTGAGGAGCTTGGCCAGAACTTCCTGTCCAACCTCGCTGCCCGCGGCATGACCCTGGACACCTGGCTGCCCGCTTCCGGCCTGACCATGGAGCAGTTCATCGGCGACCTGCACAAGCAGGCCAACGACGTTGCCCGTGAGTCCCTGGCTCTGGACGCCCTCGCCCGTGAGCTCAAGATCGAGGTCACCGAGGACGACATCAACGCCGAGTTCGAGAAGGCCGGCGTCAAGGACGTCGAGGCTTCCAAGGCCGAGTTCATCGCCGATGGCCGCATGCCTGCCGTCCGCGAGTCCATCCGTCGCTCCAAGGCCGTCGACCACCTGGTCGAGAACGCCAAGGTGACCGAGGTCGACGAGACCGCCAAGGACGCCGAGTAATTCTCGCCACCTTGCCCGCGAGCGCATGCGTGCGCCCGTGATGGGGTAAAGTTATAAACCGGTTATCCGGTCGCTTCGTACGGTGCCAGCCAATGCATAGCATGCGGGCACCGTACGTTTGTCTAGAACCACTATTGGTCCGTAAGAGAAATGGAGATGCGTATGATCGCCAAGTTCGATTCCGCCCTCGTGCCATACGTTATCGAGCAGACGCCGCGCGGCGAGCGCAGCTACGATATCTATTCGCGCCTGCTCAACGACCGCATCATCTTCTTGGGCGAGGAGATCAACTCCGTCAGCGCCAACCTGGTCGTTGCCCAGCTGCTGCATCTTGAGAGCCAGGATGCCGAGAAGGATATCTCGCTCTACATCAATTCGCCCGGCGGCGAGGTCTACTCCGGTCTGGCGATTCTGGACACCATGAACTTCATTAAGCCGCAGGTCTCCACCATTTGCGTCGGTATGGCCGCGTCTATGGCCGCCGTGCTGCTTTCGGCCGGCGCCAAGGGCAAGCGCTTCTGCCTGCCGCACTCCAAGGTCATGATTCACCAGCCCAGCGGCGGTGCCCAGGGCCAGCAGACCGAGATCGAGATCGTGGCCGAGGAGATCAAGAAGACCCGCCGCGAGCTCAACCAGATCCTGTCCGACGCCTCGGGCCAGCCCATCGAGAAGGTCCAGGCCGATACCGAGCGTGACAACTACCTGACCGCTGCCGAGGCCCTCGACTACGGCCTGATCGACCGTATCGTCACCTCGCGCGACCTCGCCGCGAAGGATGCCTAGGATGGCAGGTAACATGCAGGACAACTTTGACGAGAACGGCAACCCCATCCGCTGCTCCTTCTGCGGAAAAGAGCAGGGCCAGGTCCGTCGTCTCGTAAAGGGCCCGACCAACATCTTTATCTGCGACGAGTGCGTCGCCGCCTGCTCCGAGATCCTTGAGGAGTCGCTGGCTTCGGACTTTATGGACGCCGCCCGCAACGGCAATCTCCCGGGTTTCCTCAACGATCACGGGCAGGCTGCGTCCCAGCCCGCCGTTGACCCCGAGGCCGAGGGCTTTGAGCTCGAGGACGACCGTCAGGTCATCACGCACGTGCCGACGCCGCACGAGATCTATGACGAGCTTTCGGCCTATGTCATGGGTCAAGAGGACGCCAAGCGCGCCATGTCGGTGGCCGTGTACAACCACTACCGCCGCGTGATCGAGGGCGGTGCCGCGGTGTCCGCCTTTGACGAGGCCTCGGGCATGGGCGGCCAGTTTGACGATGACATGGACGAGGTGGAGCTCGCCAAGTCCAATATTTTGCTGCTCGGCCCCACCGGTACCGGCAAGACGTTGCTGGCCCAGACGCTCGCGCGCATCCTCGAGGTGCCGTTTGCCATCGCCGACGCCACCGCGCTCACCGAGGCTGGTTACGTTGGCGAGGACGTGGAGAACATCCTGCTCAAGCTCATCAACGCGGCCGATGGCGATATCGAGCGCGCGCAGGTGGGCATCATCTACGTCGACGAGATCGACAAGATCGCCCGCAAGGCCGAGAACCTCTCCATCACCCGAGATGTTTCGGGCGAGGGCGTTCAGCAGGCGCTGCTTAAGATTCTTGAGGGCACGGTGGCCAGCGTTCCGCCCACCGGCGGCCGCAAGCATCCCCAGCAGGAGCTGCTGCAGATCGACACGACGAACATCCTGTTTATCTGCGGCGGTGCCTTTGTGGGCCTGGATAAGATCATTGCTGATCGCGTGGGCAACAAGGGCGTGGGCTTTAACTCCGAGATCGCCGGCCCCACCTCGGTCGACGAGAACGACCTGCTGCGCCAGGTGCTCCCGCAGGACCTCAACGCCTTTGGCATGATCCCCGAGTTTGTGGGACGTACGCCCGTCGTCACCCAGACGCAGGCGCTCGACGAGGACGACCTGGTGTCGATTCTGACCGAGCCCAAGAACGCCGTGGTGCGCCAGTACCGCAAGATGTTCCAGCTCGAGGACGTCGATCTTGAGTTCGAGGACGCGGCCCTGCACGAGATCGCCCGTATGGCGCTTGCCCGCAAGACCGGCGCCCGCGGCCTGCGTTCCATCTGCGAGGACGTGCTGCAGCAGACGATGTTCGACCTTCCCAGCGAGGAGGGTGTTTCCAAGGTCATCGTGACCGAAGCCTCCGTAAAGGGCGAAGAACAGCCCCAGCGCATCTACGGCTAAACCAGCCTAAAACGTGTTTGCAAATAGCCTCCGACCACCCGCGGTCGGAGGCTATTTTATATATACGCAATAACCCCAACTACCTGTGTTATTCTGTGTGTTTGTTTAAGCCTCAGCGAAGTCATATCAGACTGAAGTAATCGATACCTAAGGGGAGGAATGCAGGCCCTGGTGGGCCTACATTCCTCCCCGGCGGGACAGGGAGAGATATATGGAAGAGATGCCCAAGAACTACGATCCGTCGACCAGCGAGCCGGCGATCCTGCAGAAGTGGCTCGACGGCGGCTACTATAAGCGCCGCGAGGGCGTGGGCGACTGCACCGTCACCATTCCGCCTCCCAACGTGACCGGCAAGCTCCACATGGGCCACGCCACCGACGACTCCATCCAGGACGCCATCATCCGCATGGCCCGCATGCGCGGCAAGTCCACGCGCTGGGTGCTGGGCACCGATCACGCCGGTATCGCTACGCAGACCAAGGTCGACAAGAAACTCAAGAGCGAGGGCATTAGCCGCCTGGAGATCGGTCGCGACAAGTTTGTCGACGCTTGCTGGGATTGGACCCACGAGTACGGCGGCATCATCGTCGAGCAGATCAAGCGTATGGGCTGCTCCGTTGACTTCGATAACGAGCGCTTTACCATGGACGAGGACTACGCGCAGGCCGTGCGCAAGGTCTTCTGCGACTGGTACCACGACGGTCTGATCTACCGCGGCAAGCGCATCGTCAACTGGTGCCCCAACTGCACCACCGCCATCTCGGACGACGAGGCCGAGTACAAGGACGAGAAGGGCCATCTGTGGCACCTGCGCTACCCGCTGACCGAGCCGGTCAACGGCCAGGACTACATCGTCGTCGCCACCACGCGCCCCGAGACCATGCTCGGCGACACGGGCGTCGCCGTTTCCCCGAAGGATCCCGAGAAGGCCGCCTTCGTGGGTAAGACCGTCAAGCTCCCCATCGTCGATCGCGAGATTCCCATCTTTGAGGATTGGCATGTCGACGCCAACTTCGGTTCCGGCTTCGTTAAGGTTACTCCGGCCCACGACCCCAACGATTACGCCATGGGTCAGGCCCACGACCTTCCGCAGATCAATATCTTCGACGAGCACGCGGTGGTCGTCGAGGGCTATGGCGAGTTCACCGGCATGACCCGCGAGGAGTGCCGCGAGGCGGTCATCAAGTGGTTCGACGAGCACGGCCTACTCGATCACGTCGAGGAGCACGACCACTCCGTCATGCACTGCTACCGTTGCGACGCCGCGCTTGAGCCGTGGCTGTCCGAGCAGTGGTTCGTGGCCGTCGACAAGCTCAAGGGGCCGGCGCTCGACGCCGTCAACTCCGGTAAGGTCACCTTCCACCCCGCGCGCTGGACGCAGACCTACACCACTTGGATGGAGAATCTCAAGGACTGGTGTATTAGCCGCCAGCTGTGGTGGGGCCACCGCATTCCCGTGTTCTACTGCGAGGACTGCGGCTGGGAGGACGCCCTTACCGAGGACACCGATGTGTGCCCCAAGTGCGGCGGTCATCACGTGCATCAGGACGAGAACGTGCTGGACACCTGGTTCAGCTCGCAGCTGTGGACCTTCGCCACGCAGGGCTGGCCGCAAAAGCCGGAGCTGCTCGAGGGCCATCATCCCACGACGGCGCTCGTCACCGCGCGCGACATCATCGCGCTGTGGGTCGCCCGCATGGTCATGAGCTCGCTGTACTTCCTGGACGAGGTGCCGTTTAAGGACGTCGTCATCTACCCGACGATCCTTGCCAAGGACGGCAGCCGCATGTCCAAGTCCAAGGGCAACGGCGTTGACCCCATGGACCTCATCGGTATGTACGGCGCCGACGCCATGCGCTACAACCTTCTTACGCTGTGCACCAACAACCAGGATGTTAAGTTCGACGCGAACATCGACAAGAAGACCAAGAAGCTCATCGACAGCCCGCGTACCGACCAGGCCAAGAGCTTTGTGACTAAGATCTGGAACGCCAGCCGCTTCCTGCTCATGAACATGGAGGGCTACACGCCCGGCGAGCCCGTCGTGGAGACGCCGGCCGACGCCTGGATGTTCAGCCGCCTGGCCAAGGCCGTTAAGATGGTCACCGAGGGTATTGAGAACTACACCTTTGGCGATATGGCCCGCGGCGTGCAGCAGTTCTTCTGGAACGAGGTCTGCGACTGGTACGTCGAGGTCACCAAGGCCCGCTTGAAGGGCGAGGGCCGTCTGCAGGCTCAGCGCAACCTGATCTTTGTGCTGGATACCTCCATTCGCCTGATGCACCCGCTCATGCCGTTTGTCACCGAGGAGATTTGGGACAACATGCCGGCCAGCGTGCTCGACCTGGATGCCGAGGGCAACGTCGACCGCGCCGAGGCGCTCATGATTGCCAAGTGGCCCGAGCCCGCCGATTACGCCAAGTATGTCGACGAGGACGCCGAGCGCGCGTTTGAGCTGTGCCGCGCCGTCGTTTCCGCCGCCCGCGCCACGCGTTCGCGTTATCGCTTGAGCCCCAAGGCCGAGCTCGACGTGGTCGTGCGCGCCGGTGTCGAGGACATCGAGAAGCTCGAGAGCCTGCGTTCGACCATTGAGCCGCTGGCCAACACCGCTTCGCTGGTCATGGGTACCGACGTTGAGAAGCCGGCCGCGAGCATCGCCGTGGTCGACAGCGGCGTCGAGGTCTTTGTGGTGCTCGAGGGCAAGGTCGATCTTTCGGCCGAGAAGGCGCGTCTTGAGAAGGAGATCGCCGCGGCGCAGAAGGAGCTCGCCGGCTGCGAGAAGACGCTCGCCAACGAGGGCTTTGTGGCCAAGGCCGCGCCTGCGGTGGTCCAGAAGAAGAGGGACCGTGCAGCTGAGCTCAAGGAGATCCTGGCGGCGCTGACTGCTCAGGTTGCTGACTTCTCGTAAATTGCGCTGAGGGGCGCGTCCCGACGCTTTGCTCGCTACTGCGGACAGTCCTGCGCAAGACGGACAGCACATTAAGTGCTGTCCTTTGCGTGCGGAACTTGTATCGAGCAAAGCGTCGGGCCGCTCCTAGTTCGTTTACGTGGTTGTTTGCAACTGGCGTGTTAGGGCCACTTGGTTGTGGCCTTGATTCTGCTGCAAAGCGGTGTTTGGCTGACATTTTGAATGGGAGGGGCTCGTTGTTGATTCGGGCCTCTTTTTATGTTGAGGGGACTTTGGGTTATGGCTAAGCGTTCTGGGTCGTATTCTGTGCCGTTCTCGTTTGAGTTGCTTTCGTTTGATGAGGCTGTGGGGCTTGCTGCTGATACGGGGCGGATTTCTGGGGATGCTGGTCCTCTGCTTGAGACGGTTGTCGATATGCTCGATGAGCTGGGGCGTCCGGACGAGTATTTCGATTGCATCCAGGTTGCCGGTACCAATGGCAAGACTTCGACTACGCGTTTTTCGGCTGCCATTCTTCGTGGTGAGGGGCTCAAAACCGCGCTGTATACGTCGCCACAGCTGGTGCGCTATCCCGAGCGCATGGAGGTTGATGGGTGCGTCGTGAGCGACGAGGCCTTTGCCCATGGCGTTTCGGCAGCTGTCGAGGCGGGGCATCGCGTGAATGCGCGCCGTGTGGCGGCAGGGGAGCGCGCCTATACCATCACACCGTTTGACCTGCTGACGGCTGCTGCACTTGTAGTGTTTGCCGAGGCTTGCGTGGACGTAGCCGTGCTTGAGGTTGGCATGGGCGGGCGTTGGGACGCCACGAGTGCGACCGATCCCGTCGCCGTTGCCATTACGGGCATTGGGCTCGATCATACACGTATTTTGGGCAACACGCTCGAGGCCATTGCGGGGGAGAAGGCTGCGGTTATTAAGCCTGGGCGCTTTGTTGTTTTGGGCGAGGGTACGCATGAGGCGAGCGTTCAGCGCGTGATGGATGCCCGTTGCCGTGAGTGCGGTGTGGTGCCGCTCGTGGTGAACCATGCCACAACCAAGGTTCCGGCACACGTGGGCGACACGGTTGAGTTTAGCTGCACCACGCCGCGTGCGATCTATACGTCAAGCATGGTTAAGCCGGCCTACCAGCCGCAGAATGCTGCGTGCGCGATTATGCTGTGCGAGGGGTATTTGGGCCGCGAGCTCGACCACGATGCGCTGGATGCATCGCTTATGGGCTGCCCCACGCCGGGTCGTTTTGATGTGCTGGGGACCGATCCGCTCAAGCTGATCGACGCCTGCCATAACCCTCAGAGCTGCGAGAACTTTGTGAGCGCGCTGGACGAGATAGATCCGTGCGTCGAGAATCGCCCCACGCTGCTGTGCGCCGCACTGGCCGACAAGGATGTGGCCGGTATTGTCGATGTTCTGATTCCGGCCTTCCCGCGTGTGGTCGTAACCCAGACCGATTCCGATCGCGCCCTGCCGGCAGAGGAACTTGCTGCCCTGGTGGACGCCAACAAGCTTGCCGGTGTGTACCCTAGCGTGCCCGAGGCTCTCGCGGCTTTTGACGCCGTGGGCGAGTCCTTCGTTGCCGCCGGCACCATCACCCTAGCCGGCGAAGTAGCCGGCCTGCTGCGCTAGCCCATCCCCTCATCAGTTGCGGTGAAATAGTTCCTGTTTTTGGGTTCTAGCAGCCCATCCAGGAACTATTCCACCGCAACTTAGTTTGGGGGCTTGGGGACCAGGCTAGTCTAGGCGGAATGGGTCGTGAGGGTAGGCGTTGAGAATCTCGACGCCCTTCTCGGTCACCAGGGCCAAGTCCTCGATGCGGACGCCGGTGCGGCCGGGGAGGTAGATGCCCGGCTCGATGGAGAACGTCATGCCCGGCTCTACGACCTGCTCGTTGACGAGTGAAACGTCGCCCGGCTCGTGGTCCTGCAGGCCGATCGAGTGACCCAGGCGATGCGTAAAGTACCGCCCATAGCCCGCGTCTTCAATCACGTCGCGTGCGGCGCGGTCCAGGTCACACATGCGCACGCCCGGTGCGATGAGTGTTTCGGCGGCCTCGTTGGCACGGCGCACGATGTCGTAGATGCGCGCCGTCTCCTCGTCCGGCTCGCCCCAAAAGAACGTGCGCGTCATGTCCGAACAGTAGTTGCAGCGGCGTCCGCCAATGTCGAACAGCACCACGTCGCCACGCTTGAGCACGGTGTCGTCGGGTTCGTGGTGCGGGTCGCCGGCGTTGGCACCAAAGCTCACGATGGGCGAAAAACTAAAGCCCTCGCAGCCGTGCTTGCGATACAAGCCGAGCATCTGGTCGGCAATCTCGCGTTCCGTCACGCCTTCGTGGACGAGCTTGATGCATCGGCCATCACGGCGTCGTTAGCGGTCGAGGACGCGCGCATGAGCTCCTGCTCGGTGGCATCCTTGTGGGTGCGCGCTGCGGTGACGGCAAAGTCACCCAGGAAAAACTCGCTCGTAGCATGGCGCTCCATGAGCGGCATCAAAAAGCCGGAGCGCATGACGGTGTCGATGCCGAGCGGTTTGGTCGGATCGATTTCGCGAGCGATGGCATCGGCCACGACGTCGGTATCGGTGTGGTAGGCAACGCGGGCATTGTCATACTCGGGCAGCTGATGCAGAGCGTTGACCAAGATCACTGGCTCGTTACCGCGTGCGAGCAGCACGCCGCAAAAACGCTCGAACATATCGGCATAAAAGCCGGTCAGGTAATAAATCGACCACGGGTCGTTTACGAGCAGCTGTGCGCCGGGGTGCTGAGCCTCGAGCGCATCGAGCACGCGCGCCACGCGCTGGTCATCGACATGTGCCATGAAACATCCTTTCGCTAGGTTGCCACCATGGTATCCCATGCCCGGCAGCTAGGGACGTTCCTTTTATGCCGGCACTTTGGGACACTCCATGGCGAGCCTGGCAAGCGCGCAGGAAAAAGTAGTCATAAGAGGCCCGTCCCAAATGGGCTGGCTTCAAAAGTATGGCGGATTACGGGGCTGGACCTGTATTACTTGACCATGGGAAAAATCACGAAATTAAAACCGACGCTCCTATAAGTTGTCAAGAGGCAGTTTGCGGGAGCGTTCTCT
>JAUUSS010000068.1 GCA_030841765.1 Collinsella aerofaciens
CGTAGCGGGTGGTTTAAAGCTGGCCGCTGCGCGGCCAGCGGACTAAAGTCTTGAACAAAAACGTAAACTATAGTTTACGTTTTGCCGAATACACAGGAGTTTTCTATGTCGGGTTCTTGGGTCCGCATGCACCGAACTACGCTTCGCACAAACAGCGCACCGCCCAAGCTCGTCGTCGTTGAAGCTGAATGCCTTTCGCCCGATGAGCGCACAGCATTTGCATTGCTATCAAGTCGCGTCGCCGCCGTTCTGGTCCCTTGCCCGGCGCAAGGTGAACTTGCCATCCAATGCCAAACGCATAGCTGCTCGCTCAATCAGGCTACCGTAATCGCAACCAGCCAACGCGGCCTGCCCCTTCTCCTGGAAGCCGGTATCGCGCTCACCCTTCGCGGCGCCGGATACGAAAACGAGGCCGCCGCCGACATGGTCTTTAAACCACGATCGAGCGGCGGCCTCGCAGCAGCCATTGAATATATGTGCAGGCTCGTTGCCTAAAGGCGCAAGCTAAAAGCCTAGGCCAAAGCCCGTTCCGGTAATCGCCGAGTACATAAAGTAAACGTTAACCACGTTGAGGAACACACCCGTGATGCAACCGTTGCGCAGGTAGCGTTCGCACACGATACGCGCCATGGCGGCGGAGTCATCATTGTTTTTAGCCTGGCGTCCTGCCGTAAAGTACGTCGCCACGCTCAGCAGCAGGTTGAGCACCGGCAGTGCCAGCAACTCGTAGCTCTTGCCCCAGCGCGTCGCCTCGCCGGCGGCATTAAACTTTGTTGCCACCTCGGGACCAATGTTGGGGATAACACACGCTGCGACCACCAGCGGAATCACCGCAAGCACGAGCAGCGCAATACCCATGTAGCCGGCTTTTTTGCCATATTTAAACATGTGCGTCGTCCTTATACGTTAAAGCGGAAGTGCACGACGTCGCCATCGGCCATGACATAGTCCTTGCCCTCAATACGCAGCTTGCCGGCGGCCTTGGCACCCTGCTCGCCGCCGAGCTCGATGTAGTCGTCATAGCCAATGACCTCGGCCTTAATAAAGCCGCGCTCAAAGTCGGTGTGGATGACACCGGCAGCCTGCGGGGCGGTCGCACCCTGACGTACCGTCCAAGCCTTGACCTCCATCTCGCCGGCCGTAAAGAACGACTGCAGGCCGAGCAGCTTGTAAGCGGCCTGCGCGAGCACGTCCAGACCGGGCTGCTCCAGGCCTAAGCTCTCCAGGTAGTCGGCCGCATCCTCGGGATCGAGCTCGGAAAGCTCGGCCTCGATCTTGGCGCAAATCGGCAGCGGCTTGACGCCATCGATGGGCGCCAGATCGTCGTTAAGCATATCCTCGTCCACGTTGGCCACATACAGGATGGGCTTCATGGTGAGCAGGAACAGGCCCTTGGCGGCGGCGCGCTCCTCATCGGTCATCTCCATGGACGCGGCACGCTTACCCTCGTTGAGCCAGGCGAGCAGGCGCTTGGCGACCTCGAACTTGGGCATGAGCTCCTTGTCGCGCTTGGCCTCCTTCTCGAGCTTAGGCAGCTGCTTCTCGAGCGTGCCCATGTCGGCCAGGATGAGCTCGGTCATGATGGTGTCGGCATCGCCGGCGGGATCGACGAACTCGCCCGTGCGGCCCACCTCACGCATGACGTTGGGATCCTTAAAGTAGCGCACGACCTCGCAGATGGCGTCGGTCTCGCGAATGTTGGCCAGGAACTGGTTGCCCAAGCCCTCGCCCTCGTTGGCGCCCTTCACCAGACCTGCGATGTCGACGAACTCGACCGTCGCCGGCACAATGCGACCCGGGTTAACGATGTCGGCGAGCTTTTGCAGGCGGCTATCGGGCACGTCGACGATACCCACGTTGGGGTCGATCGTGGCGAACGGATAGTTGGCGGCAAGGCCGGTCTTTTTGGTAAGCGCGGTGAACAGCGTCGACTTGCCTACGTTGGGCAGGCCCACGATACCGATGGAAAGGGACACGACAGCTCCTTTTGGTACAAGCATTTCAAACTGCATAAGTATAGCGCCGCCGCAGCATCTGGGCTAACCCGGACGCCACGGCGGCACGAATGAAGCAGAGATAGGGGTCGCTGACTAGTCCGCGAGCTTCTCCACCTGGTCGAGCATCTTATCGAGCTTGGCCTTTGCCTCGGCCTTGACCTTCTGGGCTTCTTCGTGGGCTTTCGCCTTCTGGGCGGCCTTTTCCTCGGCTTCGGGATCGACGACGACCAGATTGGACGCGTCGTGCTCAACCAACTTGAGCGCATGCTCAGGGCACACCTTGACGCAGGCACCGCAGCCCAAGCAATACGTGGACTCCAGTGCAAAGCGGCCGCTTCCCACCAGATCGCAGGCGAACGTGGGGCACACATTGACGCACTCGCCGCACGACGTGCACTTGTCAAAATCGCACTCCGGCGTGCTCACCTGCATGTTCTGGGCAAGCTCGGGATGGTTTTGCAGCGTCGAGAGCACCAGCTGTCGCCCGTGCGTAAGCGTACGGCGACGTTTGGCCGTCGTGGTGCCGCACATGGTATTGAGCGTGCGCTCCAGCTGGGTAATCTGGTGGCGGTGGGCTTTGAGCTTCTGCGTCACCGAGGCCAGCGCCGCCGTTGCCGGGTTGAGCTTGGTCACGGTAAGGCCCGTGGTGCGGGCAATCTTATCCATGTACTCCTTGCGCTCGTACTCGCGGCGCTTATGACATTTGAGGTTCTTTGGGTCGACCTCCAGGCCCATGCCCGTACCGGCCCACTCCTCGGCGGTAGCGATGGCCTCGCCCAGAATGTCCTCACCGCCGGTGTTGCGGCATTTATCGCACACGCCCAACGGCAGGTACACACTCACGTTGGGATAGTCCGCCAGTACCGAGAACCAGGTCTCGGCCGTAATATCGCCCACGCAGGCAACGACGACCTCGTTCTCGCGCGGCATGCGCTTAAGGGCGCGCGTGCAGGTGACGTAGGCGGTCTCGTGGCTCGTAGCTGCCGAGACAATGTCGTCATACAGGTTTTTGGGCGCCAAGCGCGGCGAGATGATCGCCTCGGTCGGACAGGCAGCGGCGCACAGGCCGCACTTGCGACAGGAGTCGAGGATCTCGATAGCGTCTTCCTCGACCTCGATAGCGTTGACCGGGCACACATCCATGCACGCGGTGCAACCGCTCTTTTCGTTTTTGCAGGTCAAGCACGGAATGGTATTGCCGCGCGGACGCTCCTTGTAGTCGGCAGGATTCCACTGGGGCGTCGACGGATCGAGTGCGTCGGTCACACCGCCAAGCGGGTTTTTAAGAAAGTCGAAACCCTTGCTGATCTCGATAATGTCATCAAACAGATCGTGTTCCTGCGCCATGCGCGGCCCCTCCCTGAGCAGTGCAAACAAGCAAGAGATAATGATACGCCATCGGCCCGTGCCTCGAGCAAATTACACGCGGAGCACCTTTGGGACAAATAGCCTATGGCCTATCGCCGCCTCGATTGCACAAGGTCAATCAAGCGCCAAACTATGCCTCGCACATGAGCTGCACGAGCTTTTGTTTGGTCACCTTGGCCTGCTCGTTGGCTATGTTACGCTCGTTTCTAAAGACCGCATTTGCAACACCCTGCAGGTCGGCATCGGAAATCTCGCCAAGGCCCCGCTCCTCGAGCGTCGTCGGCAGACCGACGCGCTGACAAAACTCGAGCACCTGTTCAAGCTCGGGCGCACGCTCCAGACGAAGCTGGACCACCAGACCAAACGCCACGGCCTCGCCGTGCATAGCCTTGCACTCGGGCAGAATCGTCAGGCCGTTGGCGATGGCATGCGCCAACGCCAAGCCACCGCTCTCAAAGCCAACGCCCGAAAGCAGAATATTGCACTCGATCAGGCGCTCAACCGCCGGCGATATACGGCCCTTTTTGAGATCGCGCTTGGCAGCGACGCCGCACTCCATGAGCGTGTCATAGCAGGCACGGGCCGTAACCAAGGCCAAGTGTCCCGGCGCGCCACCGTGCTCGTTAGCGCCGTGCGCCGCGGCACACGAACGCGCCTCGAAGTACGTTGCCAGTGCGTCGCCCATACCAGCGACCGTCATCCGCAGTGGTGCTGCCGCAACCACGTTGGTATCAACCACGACCAGATCGGGATTTTTGTCGAGTATCAAGTAGCGGTCGAACGACCCATCCTCGTGATACAGCACCGAAATCGCACTGCACGGGCCGTCCATCGAAGCCGCCGTGGGGCATACACACAACGGCAACTCGGCATAAAACGCTACCGCCTTGGCGATATCGAGCATCTTGCCGCCGCCAATACCCACCACCATGTCGCAATACTCGGCCCGGGCTTCCTTGGCCATTCCGACAACGGCCTCTTCCGTACACGGATCGTTATAAATCTTAAAGAACGGCTCGCTTAGATCTTCGTCCAGAAATCCATCGACGATCTGCCTGCACAGCCGATCCTCGGTGCCCTGGTCAAACAAGACATAGGCAGCGCAGCCCAACCATGACAAATACCTGCCTTGACGCGAAAGTTCGCCCGGCCCCTGAACATACCGGCCGGGACCGCCATAAACCATAGGAAGCGCCATACGAGAATCCGCCCTTCATCAAACAACGATTGGTGCAAAGTAACCTGACCCCTTTGCACCATAGCAAAAGGGGCAAAGCCATCTGTTGGCTTTGCCCCTTCCTTAGCTTGATTTACTCATCCATGAGATAGTAGTGGCCCAGCGCGTCGGCACCCAGGATGGCGTTTGCGACCATCTCGGGCGTCACCTCAAACGGCATGTTGCACATGGTGTCCTCGGGCGCGCACGCGGCCTCGGCAACAATCATGGCCTGCTCGCGCGTAAGCTCGGCAACGCCAAGTTCCTTCATCGTGACCGGTAGGCCCAGCTCAATGCAGAAGCCCAAGACTTCCTCGAGTTTCTCAGTCGGAGCATCTTCGAGTACCAGCTGGACGATAGTGCCAAAGGCGACCTTCTCGCCGTGATACATGCCGTGGCACTCGGGCAGCATCGTCAGGCCATTGTGGATGGCATGAGCAGCAGCAAGGCCCGAGCTCTCAAAGCCAATGCCCGAAAGCAGCGTATTGGCCTCGATGATGTGCTCGACGGCAGGCGTGAGCGCACCCTTCTCCAGCGCGACCTTGGCCTTGACGCCATCGGCCATAAGCGTCTCGTAGCAGAGCTTGGCGAGCGCCAGGCCGGCCATTCCGCCCTTGCCGCCGGCGCAAGTGCCACCGTCGGCATCGTGCGTCGCCTGGGCCTCAAAGTAGGTTGCGAGCGCATCGCCCATACCGGAAACCGTCAGGCGCACCGGGCTCGCCGCGATAACCGTCGTATCCATCAGGACAATGTTGGGGTTTGCCTTAAGGAACAGGTACTTATCGAACTGGCCGTCGTCGGTGTAGAGCACCGAAAGTGCCGAGCACGGCGCATCGGTCGAGGCGATGGTGGGGCAAATGATAACCGGGGACTCCAGGTAGTAGGCAACGGCCTTGGCGGTGTCGAGGATCTTGCCGCCACCGACGCCGACGATGATGTCGCAACCGTTGTCGCGAGCGAGCGCAACCAGGCGATCGACCTCGCCCTTGGAGCACTCGCCGTTAAAGTCCTCAAACAGCAGCTCGGCCTTAGCCTCGGCAAAGCCGCCCTCGATCTTGGCACCGACGCGCTTCTTGCCCGAAGGCGTCACGATGACGAGGGCCTTAGCGCCGAGCGGCTCGACATAGGAGCCGAGCTTGGCAAGCTCGTCCGGACCCTGGATGTACTTGCTAGGGCTATTGAAAATTGCAGCCATAACTATCCCATTCTCTAAAAGAAAAAAGAAAGGGGCTCCGTACAGATACGTGCGGAGCCCCTCGTTACGATAACAAGAGTCGATTAGAAATCGATGTCGGTGTCGTAGTAGCAGGCCTTGAGAATCTTCTCGAAGTCGGCAGCCTTGGTCTCACGCGGGTTCTCGGGCGTGCAGGCGTCCTGCTCGGCGTTCGCGGCGATCTCGGGCAGCTTGGCGAGGAACTCCTCCTCGGAAACCATCTGCGGGTTCTCGGCGTCGACCTTCACGCCACCATTCGCGTAATCCTTGATGGACTGCGGAATGTTGAGCTGGTCGTTGAGGTCGCGAATCTTCTGGACGAGCGCGGCGATGAGCTCCTCGTTGGTCTCGCCGGGAAGGTGCAGGATCTCCTTGGCCACGTAAGCGTAACGCTCAGCAGCGCGCGGGTCCTTGGAGTTCCACTGGATGACCTTGCCCAGGTACATAGCGTTGGCAGCACCGTGGATGATGTGGCCGTTCTCGAAGGCCGCACCGGTCTTGTGAGCCATGGAGTGAACGATGCCGAGCAGGCCCGAGGAGAAGGCGATACCGGCGATGCACTGAGCCTCGTGCATGTGCTGACGGGCCTCATGGTCGCCAGCATAGGACTTGGGCAGCCACTCGACGATCTCGCGGATGCCGTGCAGGGCGTTGGCATCGGTGAACATAGAGGCGCAGGTGGAAACGTAGGCCTCCATGCAGTGGGTCAGAGCGTCCATGCCGGTATGAGCGCACAGCTTGGCGGGCATGGTGTAGGTGAGCTCGGGGTCGACGATGGCGACATCAGGGGTGATGTTGAAGTCGGCCAGCGGGTACTTGATGCCCTTGGCGTAGTCGGTAATGACGGAGAAGGCAGTGACCTCGGTAGCGGTACCGGAGGTAGAGGAGATGGCGCAGAAGTGAGCCTTCTGACGCAGCTCGGGGAAACTGAACGGCTGGATGATGTTATCGAAGGACTCCTCGGGATACTCGTAGAAGACCCACATGGCCTTAGCGGCATCGATGGGCGAGCCGCCGCCGATGGCGATAATCCAGTCGGGCTCGAACTCGCGCATGGCCTCGGCGCCCTTCATGACCGTCTCGATGGACGGGTCGGACTCGACGCCCTCGAACAGCTTGACCTCGAAACCGCCTTCCTTAAGGTCGTTCTCGACGTCCTGCAGGAATCCGCCGCGGCGCATAGAGCTGCCGCCAGAAACGATGATGGCCTTCTTGCCCTTGAGGTTCTTCACCTCGTGGCGAGCGCCCTCACCAAAGTACAGATCGCGAGGATTGGTAAAACGTCCCATACTGTGCCTCCTAAACAAGCCCCTCTTAGACTTGCGTATATAACGGAGCACCCGATTGGCTCCGTTAGGACCGTTTTGCGCGTTGCCGGCGATGACAATGCGCGATGTCTTAACGCCTCAACGCTCAGACAAATACTATTTTACCGTTCTGGTTGGTCAGTTATTCACCTAAAGCCAACAATGATGAAACGTTTTTTCTATCCCTGAAGACCCTTGTGGGGCATTCGTACCCCAAGCTGGGCAAACGTTTTATCAAGGTTGACTACATATCCCGGGCAGGGCTGTGCCCCTCAAAAATGTGCCCCGTTCGCCGCCAAAAATCGACCGTTTACGGCACTGTGATACCACTCGGTCGTCCAAGGTGCCGACATTTGTGCGACATCCGTCTTCGTGGTGCAAAGGTGCAAGTCCAAGTGCGGCACCCCCGGTGTGCCACATGCGGGTAAACTAGAACCTTATATAGAGATATTTGAACCCTAACCGCAGCAAAGGAGGCCCCATGGCATTCGATCCCATTCAAGAGGATTGCCATCGCCTCGTTCTTGAGGCCTTGCGCCGCGACAATATCCCACTCACCGACGGCCCCGCCGTCGAGCGTCTGATGGAGCAATTCACCCGCAACCCCGCGCCGCTCATCGTGCACGATCGCGACCGAGCTGGGCATCTGATTGCCAAGGTCGTCGAGGCTGTCGACTACCGCATCCCCTTTATCCCCGACGACGCCCAGGCAGAGCAAGAAGAAGCCGCAGCCGAGAACATGCTCCGCGAGGCAGCCGCGCTCGATCCGGCCAACTGGGATGCCCAGCGCATGCTGACGGCGCTCACCGCCGAATCCAACGAGGAATACGTACAGTATCTGGTGTCCAAGTACGACGAGGTGGAGCACGATCTGGCGCTCAAGATCGCCTCGGCGCAGGACCCCTACGAGCGTGAGGCCGCAGGCGACCTGACCCGCCGTCCCTACCTGCGCTGGCTTGCCGCCTTGGCATCGCGCGCGCTCATAAGCGGCCGCTACCGCATGTCGCTGGATGCCGCGAATCGCAGCCTGGACTTTGCGCCCAACGACCCCGCCGGCGTCCGCCATACTGCGATGCTTGCCATGGCAAAGCTTGAATACCCTGCCGAGGAGCTCAAGCGATTTCGTTCCGCCCACTCCGTACCCTATCTCGCGAATACCCCGCTGCGCCGCCGCCCCAAAGATGCGGAGCGCGACCTGGACCCGTGGACGCTCATCGCGCTGATGAGCGCAGCCTGGCGCGAGCTGGATTACGAGGGCGCCGAGCACTACCTGCGCATCCTGGTGCGCTCATGCCCGCACGCAGCCGAGGCGCTCTACTTCCAAACCGAGTTTCCCGATGGCGTCTATGCTCGCGTCAACGTAGGTCCGGGCTCCACCGATGAGCTTGTCCTTGCCCTGTCCGAGGCGACGCCGGTGCTGCAGGAGGGCCTAGGCGCGCCCGACAACGCCAGCTTTGCCGCCTGGGTCGCCACCAACGACATCGTGCGCTCCCAGATCGACGAACGAATCCTGCGCGCGGCCGAACAGGGATTGCCGTTTAAGGGAGGAGACCTCTAATGGATCCGAGCGTCTACATCCCCGCCTATCTGGAACGCACCTATCTGGCGTCGCACCCCGAACTCACCGATGCAGCACGCGAGCTTGTCCATAACGACATCAGCGCAAACCCTCACAAGTATGCGCAGACCGAGCATGCCCAAGCGCTGCTGTCCTATGCCGGCGTTCATCGTCACTTGCTTGACGAGCTTCGTCGCATCGAAGACATGGGCAGCGACGAGGAGTTTGAGCAGACGCGCAATCGTCTGTTCGACGATATGCGCGATGAGCTGCTCAAGATCGTCCGCGTCGACGCGCTGGCCGTCGATGCCCAGCTGCTCGCCATCATTTTGGCGGACACGCCCGTCGACGCCTGTCTAGGCGACTTGATGAAGCTCGAGGCGACCACGGCCGATTACTTGCAGCAAAGCGTGCCCGGGTTCGATATGGAGGCCCCGCACTACTGGGCCAACAAGGTTTTGACGGACGGCGTGACGGCGGCCGATCTCACCGTAAGCGAGCCGGCTCTTATCGGGTGGCTCCACACGCTCGAGGCCATCTCGCAGCTGTGCATGGCGAGCGCTCGCTACCGTGCTGCCGCCAACTATTCTCGCCGCGTTCTTAAGGCGGAAGGCTATCCCACCCGAGCTGCAGGCACCGTGCTACTCGCCCTCGCTCGCCTGGAAGACGAGGACGGCTTTTTTGCCCTGGCCCACCAGCTCGAGGAGCAGATGGGGGCCGATGCCCTCGAGAGCTCCCCCTGGTACCTACTCGCCCGCACGATCCTGTTGTTCAAAACGAACAAGATGCGCCCGGCGACACGCGCGCTGCGCGAGTTTGCCAACCGCTGCGAGGGCGGCGCGTTCTTTTTGCTGAACCCCATGTATCAGACACCGTACCTTCCCTGCCGGCCCGAACCGCACGACCCCTGGGACCTTTCGCACCAGGCAGTTTGGGAGGCCGACGGCATCATCTCGGATACTCCCGACTTTGCCCCCTGGGCCAACGCTTGCGAAGACGTATCGCAGCTTGCCCAGGAATTTGCGCGCCGTTACGGCTTTTAACGGCGCAAACGCCACGACCATGTCATTCACGTTAGGAACGGCTTCATGAACTTCCGCTCATCTCTCGCCTGCACCTCGAGCGATATCGCCCGCTGGGGGCTGCGCTCCGTCCTTAAGCGCCAGGGCGGCGTACTCCCCGGCCGCATCGCCATGAAGATCGACCCCGAGCTGCTAAGCGACCTCGCGGGCCTTGTCGACCGCAGCGTGGTGATCACCGGCACCAACGGCAAGACCACCACCTCCAACCTCATCGCCGATGCCGTTGCCGCCAGCGGCGCCACCGTGGTATGCAACCGCGCCGGCAACAACATGGAGCCAGGCGTGGTGGGCGCGTTGCTCGAGGCGCGCGGCAACCTTAAGCGAACCGCCAGCAGCAAGCGCGTAGGCGTCTTTGAGTGCGACGAGCTCTACACGGTGCGCGTCCTGCCCAAGCTCAAGCCGACCTACTTTGTGCTGCTCAACCTGTTCCGCGACCAGCTGGACCGCTACGGTGAGATCGACCACACCCAGGACGTCATCGCCCACGCGCTGGAGCTTTCGCCGACAACGACGCTCATCTATAACGCCGACGACCCGCTGTGCGCCGCGATCGCCGCGCGCGTTCCCAATGCAAGCATCGCCTTTGGCATCGACGGCGCCACCGACACCGAGTCTGACCGCATTAGCGACTCGCGCTTTTGCTCGCAGTGCAACACCCCGTTGGAGTACGACTACGTGCAATACGGCCAGCTCGGCGCCTATCATTGTCCTTCGTGCGGCTGGAGTCGCCCAGCGCTGCTCCGTCGCGTGACAGGCGTTGAGCTCACCTGCGACGGCTACGGCTTTGACCTGAACTTTGGACCCAATACCGACGCACCCGCAACGCACATCGCCACGCGCTACAACGGCTTGTACATGGTCTACAACGTTGCCGCCGCCTTCTTTGCGGCGCGCGAGCTGGGCGTGGACGCGGCGCATCTGCAGCCCACGCTCGATGCCTACGTCCCCGCCGGCGGGCGCATGGGCCGCTGGGAAATCGCTGGCCGTACCGTCGAGGCAAATCTGGCCAAAAATCCCGTGGGCTTCGATCGCCAGATCCAGTCCATTAAAACGGCAGGCGGCAGGCTCTGCGCCTTCTTCCTGAACGACAACGACGCCGACGGCCACGATGTATCGTGGATCTACGACGTCGACTTCGAGCGCATCGCCGATACCCCAGGTCTTATCGCCTTTGTCGGGGGTACGCGCGCGCACGATATGCAGGTACGCCTGAAGTACGCCGGCATCGACTCCGCCATCATCTCGAATATCGAGCAGGCGATCGGTGCCGTGGCGGACGAGGAGGCTGGTGATACTTTCTACGCCGTCGCCAACTACACGGCCTTCCCGCCGCTGATCAAGGAGCTCGACGAGCTTAAGAGCACCGATGCGAGCTCGGTCGCCTCCCACGCCGTAACGCGCGCCGATGGCAGCGCTGTCCCCACCGACATTGCGCCGGTCGAGCTTTCGCGCCCGCTACGCATCGTCTACCTGTATCCCGATGCCCTCAACCTCTATGGCGACGGCGGCAACGTCATTGCCCTCGAGCGCCGCTGCGCCTGGCGTGGCATCCCCGTGCGCGTGGACGAGGTCCGTATGGGCGAGTCGCTCGATCTCACCGACGCCGACATCGTCATGATGGGCGGTGGCTCCGACCGCGATCAGCTAGCTGTGGCACACGAGCTGCTCGCTCAAAAAGACAAGGTCGCAGCCTATGTTGAGGATGGCGGCTCGCTGCTCGCTATCTGCGGCAGCTATCAGCTACTCGGCCGTTCGTACTATATGGGCGAGAATCGCATCGAGGGCCTGGGCGTCATTGCCGCCGAGACCGTGCGCGGCTCCGACCGCCTGATCGGAAACGTCGCCGTCAAGACCGACCTGACACCCGAGCCCTTTGTGGGGTTCGAGAACCACGGCGGCCGCACCCTGCTCGATGCAGAGGCCACGCCGCTCGGAACGTCCGTCGTCACAGGTACCGGCAACAACGGCGACGATGGCTTTGAGGGTCTCATCTACAAGGGTGTCATCGGCACATACCTACACGGACCGGCACTGCCCAAGAACCCCGAGCTCGCCGACTGGCTCATCGCCCACGCTCTCGAGCACCGTGGCGATGCACAGACCACCGCCCTGCTGCCGCTCAAGCCCCTCGACGACACCTACGAGCACGCCGCCCACGACGCCGCGATGAAGCTCCTCCCCTAACGCCCCGCCACCACAAAGGGGACAGGCACCTTTGTGGTGGTTTTGACCCGCCACGGTAGTTTGTCTCGATCTGTAACATCTAGGCCGTTGAAAGTCGTCTTACTGTTACAGATTGAGATATTCGTCCCGACGCCCGCCGTTTGTCTCGATCTGTAACAGATAGAGCCAATTTGCCCGCCCAGATGTTACAGGTTGAGATGTTCGAAGATCGGGATAGAGAGCCAGCTCCTATGTGGTGGTTTTCCAGTTTGCCAACGATATACGCGCCGGCAAAAAAGTCTGCTATACTCTTTCCCGCTGTCCCCATCGTCTAGCGGCCAAGGACGCCACCCTTTCAAGGTGGATATCGCGGGTTCGAATCCCGCTGGGGGCACCATTTGAATTGAAGAGCCCGTTACCCTCGCGGTAGCGGGCTTTTTGCTACCCATGCGCCGGGATTCGAACCCGACAGGGTGCGGAGCTGAGGAAACGCGCAAGCGTTTTCCAGCGCAGCACGCAAGGAGCGAAGCGACGCAGCGAAAGCGGGCGGCGCCAGCCGCACGCGGACATCCCGCTGGGGGCACCATTTAAATCGAGAAGCCCGTTGCCCTCGCGGTGACGGGCTTTTTTCTTCCCCAACGCCGGGATTCGAACCCCGAGGGCATTAAATCACACTGTCGTCCAAGGGCCTGTGGGCAAAAAATAGCAAATATGAGTACTGTCACCAATTTAGTAACAGCGATTTCATGCCATCAGAAGGCGATTTAGACGCCAGGGGTGGTAGCGCGCAGAGATGTGGTGTAAGAGGCGGGGCATGCCCCGCCTCTTCCCTTT
>JAUUSS010000181.1 GCA_030841765.1 Collinsella aerofaciens
AGATCGTCGTTGGGGACTTAGTTTTTTGAATAGTGGTTTATCAACGTCCCAAACGATTGACTAGCATGATATTTGATTATCTCCCGGTTTGAGTCTGCATTCAAGCTCAAAGTGGGAGATTATCCACTCTCATTTTGTTTGTTGATTTCGATGCCTACATTTGTAGAAACATTTCGTGGAGGCGGGTGTCTTCGTCGAGTTCGGGGTGGAAGGTTACGCCGAGCTGGTTGCCCTGGCGCGCGGCGACGATACGGCCGTCGACTTTCGCTAAGGCCTTTGCGTCGCCGTGGACCTCGACGATGCGGGGCGCGCGGATAAACGTCAGCGGCACTTCACCGTCGATGCCAGCTACCTGCCCCTTGGTTCGAAAACTGCCGAGCTGCCTGCCGTAGGCATTGCGCTCAACGAGCACATCCATGGTTGCCAGGCGCGGCGTGCCCTTATCGTCATGGGCGGCAAGGTCGTGAGCCAGCAGAATCAGGCCGGCGCAGGTGCCCAGGACGGGCATGCCTTCAACAATGCGGGTGCGAAGCTCCTCGAGCATGCCCAACTCATCTAGCAGCTTCCCTTGAATGGTAGACTCGCCGCCGGGAAGTACCAGACGGTCAAAGTCCTGCTTTAAATCAGCCGCCTGCCTCAGCTCAATACAGCGCGCGCCCAGCTCGGATAGTCTTGCCTCGTGCTCGGCAAATGCGCCTTGGACCGCCAGCACGGCGACCGTTTGGTCTGCATAATCGCTCATGTGCGATCCTTTCTGCTGGACTAGCGCCCGCGCTCTTCCATGATAATCTCGATCTCGTCGGCGTTGATGCCCACCATGGCCTCGCCCAGGTCCTCTGAAAGCTCGGCAATGAGCTTGGCATCGGTGAAGTTTGCCACGGCCTTGACGATGGCGGCTGCGCGCTTGGCGGGGTCGCCGCTCTTAAAGATGCCCGAGCCGACAAACACGCCTTCGGCGCCCAGCTGCATCATCAGCGCGGCGTCGGCGGGGGTCGCTACGCCGCCGGCGGCAAAGTTCACGACGGGAAGCTTACCCGTGGCATGGACCTCGCGCACCAGCTCGACCGGAACCTGCAGTTGCTTGGCTGCCTCAAAGAGCTCGTCGTTGCGCAGGGCAACAACGTCACGGATCTGCTTTTGGATCTTGCGCATGTGACGCACGGCCTGAACGACGTCGCCCGTACCCGGCTCACCCTTGGTGCGAATCATCGTGGCGCCTTCGGCAACACGGCGCAGCGCCTCGCCCAGATCACGGGCGCCGCAGACAAACGGCACGTCAAACTGGGTCTTGTCGATGTGATAGACGTCATCGGCAGGGGAGAGAACCTCGGACTCATCGATGTAGTCGATCTCGATGGCCTGCAGGACCTGCGCCTCGACGATGTGACCGATGCGGCACTTGGCCATGACGGGGATGGAGACGGCCTCCTGGATGCCCTTGATCATCCTGGGGTCGCTCATGCGCGAGACGCCGCCTGCGGCACGGATGTCGGCCGGGATGCGCTCGAGGGCCATGACGGCGCAGGCGCCTGCCTCCTCGGCGATGCGTGCCTGCTCGGGCGTGGTAACGTCCATGATGACGCCGCCCTTGAGCATCTGCGCGAGCTCGCGATTGAGTTTGACGCGGTCGGCCTTGCTGTTCTGTTCTGCCATGGTTGCTCCCTTGGTTGGCATGTGCATTGCTTGACGGAACATCCTATCGGGGAGCTGGGTATGACAAAATACTCAGTTTTCGAGATAATTACAAGGTCAGACTAATACCAGATTGAATGACTTAATAAGGTCAGGTGATAGGCTCATGCTTGACTACAATTTGGAAAAACGCGGCGAAGCATCGCTCTATGAGTATGTTTACCAGCAAATTCGAGATGATATCGTAGCTGGACGCATTGTGGCGGGGGAGCATTTGCCGTCTAAGCGCGCCTTTGCCAGTCATCTGGGAATCAGTGTTATT
>JAUUSS010000069.1 GCA_030841765.1 Collinsella aerofaciens
GCTCGGCGCGCTTAACGTGCTTGGGGCGCACGGCCTTGAGGTCCTTCTCGCCGCGCTTTTTCTTTTTGTAGGACTGCTTGGCACCCTTGGCAGCCTTGGGCTTGTCCTCGCCCTTGGCAAGGGCGGCATCCCAGGCCTCGTTGGCGATGAGCGTGGCATACAGGCGACCGCCCTTAAAGACGGTCAGCCTTATGCAGTCGTCGAGCTCCTCGAGCAGCTCGCGCGTGGACTCGAAGCCCAGGTCATAAGCGGCCATGTCACCAGCAGCGAGCGCCTCCTCGACCTGCGTCATAAACGTTTGCTTGCCGCACCCAATCGCATCACGCAGCAGACGATACAGATAGATGTGGTTGCCCAGCGATAGCGTGGGCTTAACTATTGTCTTGCTCATGGCAAATCTCCTCTTTACACACCAAAGCATCTTACCATCGCGCGGGGCTTGCTACCTCGGCGCCCAAGGCAAACGGGCGCGACCGTTGCCGGTTCGCGCCCGTTATACAGGTCGATTATCTATGAGGGGCAAACGTGCTTAGTTGCCCGATGCCGTGCCTTGGCTCGAGCTGTCAGATGCCGTGCCGGACGCGGTTCCACTCGAGCTGTTCGAGTTGCTGGTGTTGCTGCTGTCTGCTGAGCCCGTTCCCGACGTGGCGTCGCTCGTCTGGTCGCCCGTGCTCGGTTGAGAGCCGTCAGTCGTTTGGCTTGAGTCGGTTGTGCCGGATTGCGTACCGTTGTTGTTCACAGAAGAATCGGCGCCCTGCGACTGATCGGGGGTGTTCGAGGACGAGTCGGTGGATGCGGAGGTGCCCTGCGAGTCGTCCTGCTGGCTTTGCGATTGACCAGTGCTGTCCGCGTCGTGCTCGGTCGTGCGTGACGACAGAATCGGCTCGGGACGCTCGCCCAGACCCTCACCGGCGGTGGTGATAAGGATGGCAGCGGTGCAGGCGATAACCGCGACGATGGCGATGGCGATCGAGAAGATGATGACCTTCTTTTGCGTCTGGCTGCGCTCTGCCGCCGCCTTGGCGCGCAGGCTGTCGGGGGCGACGCGCGCCGTGGTCGCGCGCCCTGCAATCTGGCGCATCTCCTGGGTAGTCGCGGCGCCGCCTAAGTGCTCCTCGGCATTTAATTCAACGGGTTCATAGGCGCCGGCGGGGTAGTCGACGGTGGCGTGCGTACCTTTGAGGGCTTCGGTGCTGGCAGAGATAAAGTGGCGGTAGACCTGCGAGGACACAACGGTGATGACCGAGCTCACGGCGGCACCGATCACCGATCCGGCGATACCGATCTTGGAGGCAAGCGCGACGCTCGTGGCGGAAGCTGCGGCGCCGGCGATGATTTGGGGAATGGAAATGTCGTCAAACAGGCCCTTTTTGGGCGCGATGGCCATGGTCTGTCCGATGGAATGGTTCTCGTGCACGCCGTTGTTGAGCGATGCCGGCGTCATGACGCGCGTGCGCGGCGCGTCGGTGTACTTGGTTGTCATACGGGGTCCTCCCGGTGTAAATCTGCTTCGTTTCGTGTAGCCATCAGGGTACCCACCAGATGTGAATCGTACGTGACATTTAACAGATACCATCAACTCATCAAGGGGGGCTTGCTGTCTTTGGTGCAATAGCTTGATGCTAAACTGGATTTACGATTGCGAGGTGGTTTACGTGATGTACCCGTATATGACATTCGAAGACGGTACCGAGGTCGTTCATTCTGACCTGATTGCAGATGAGGATATCGAAAAGGTTGTCGTGCATTTTGAACGACCGACGGCAGAGGGCTTCGACTCCGCTCGCTGTGAGTTGCCTTCCTGTTCGTGGACTGACTGGGAAGGGCATTTTACTCAGAGTGAAAAACGAGCTTTCGAAGAGTGTTTGAGCAAATCATTTAGATTAGTTCGAGTTTAGTTCGAATAAAGAAGCCGAATGCGATGACCTAAAGCGTATGCATTTTTAGTATTAGATGCGTATGAAATGGAGGATGTGAATGGATGAGCTAATAGACTTTAAAAAACGATTTCTCAAGAATGGCGAGCTGGTTTCAATTCCAAAAAAGGAAAGCTATAAAAGAATCATGCTGCTATGGGCCGTCTCTTTCTTTGAATTAAATACAAGTTATACGGAGCTTCAGGTTAATCGTGTGCTGTCACAGCTCTATCCTGATTATGCCGTGTTGAGGCGGTACTTGGTTGATTATGGATTCCTATTAAGGGATGAACGAGGCCTGAAATACGAGGTTAATCGTGATGTTCACGGTATTGAGAGCTAGCCATCCGGTTCGGGTCCTATATATTGCTAGAGGGATAAGCGAAATAGGCAATTGGTGTGCGAATATTGCTTTGCCAATGCTGATTTACGAGGTAACTCACGATGTTTCTGCAACTGCTTTGATGGTCTGCTGTAGATTTGCCCCCTCTCTGTTTTCAGTTTCGCTCGCGCAGCTGCCTCAGAAGATGGGTATCGGGACACTGCAGGCCATGAGATTGGCAGACTTAATTCGCGCGGGATTATTCGTTTGCTATATTTTTGTTGATAGTAAATGGAGTATGTTTGCTATTACGTGCGCGGTATCGCTTTGCCGAACGGTTGAAATGCCCTGCTTTTACTCGTTGTTAAGAGCCAATACGAATAGTATCAATCGCGACGTAATTAATAATTCGTTTGGGTTTCTGCAGAATTTGATGATGGTTCTGGGGCCAGTTGCCGGCGGTTTTGTTGTCGCTCAATTTGGGGCGGAGGCTGTTCTTGCATTAGACGCGCTTTCTTTTGCCGCGTCGTTCTGGTTGCTGCGAGATGTTCCGTCGGTTATCGAGGTTAATGATAAAGAGGGGATAAGCAAAAATGAAAAAAACAGGACTGCATTTAGTGATCTTAGCGCGAAGCACTTGGCAATTGGTTTCCTATTAATCGATATTTCTAGTGGCGTGGCATTCGGCTCTCTGAATTCTCTTTTGCCAGCTATAGCGCAATTGCAATTTGACTCGTCATCGATACAATATGGATTCCTTCAGAGTAGTCTTACAATCGGACTGTTGTTCGGAAATACAGTATATGGTCGTTTAATTAGTGGTTCCGATTGCGTTAAATCATATTGTTTTGTGACGTATCTTGCGCTCGGTGCGTATCTGGCGTTTGGCTATCGTTATGCGTCTGGGATATCGTTTATTTTCCTTTTTATCGTCGGTGCCGGAAACGCCATTCAAGATGTGCTTCTCATAACATCGCTGCAGGATTTGGCGAGAGACGAATCTGAATCGATAAGCCTGTTTTCAATTAGGGAGTCTTTGCAATCGGTTGCTGTTGTTATTTCAACACTCCTTGTTTCGCTGTTCACGAGCACCGCGATGTTCTCAATTCTCGTTACAGGACTTGGTGTATTTTCAATTATGATGGTAGCTGCGTTTCAATTGAATTATTTGCGAAAGATGTGACGTTGATATGCCTAAAACGCTTTTAGTATTTCCCCCAGGATGGAGTCCAGTGGGGCCGTATCTTGCCTTGCCTGTTTTGAAGTCATATCTTCAAGAGGTTGAACAATATAAAGTTGACATTGTTGACTTAAACGTGGAATTTTACGATGACCTCCTATCTTTTAGACATGTCGAAGAGTGCTGTAAAAGGTATCGGGAATCAAAGGATTCGTTTAGTTCGAATGTTCAATTAACAATCGAGTTGATACAAAAGTCAGCACTTAATGTTGACGAGGCAAAAGATATTTTCAGATCGAAGAGATACTTTAATCTAAAAGAAAGACAATATGCTGAAAACATTTTTAGAAATGCACTCTATATCATAAATCACGTCTCGTATGGAGTTAAATACACGTTCAACTCCATAGATCTGCCCTATGATTATTATTCGACACCAGAAATAATGAAATCGCTTGCGGATACCTTGCATAATCCGTTTATTTCCTTCTATGAAACTGCCTTTCTTAAGCGTATTCAGAGGGAAAAAATTGAGTTTATTGGGATTTCGGTGAGCGGCTGTTTCCAATTGATTTCTGCAGTT
The DNA here is from genome assembly GCA_030841765.1 of Collinsella aerofaciens. Taxonomy (GTDB): domain Bacteria; phylum Actinomycetota; class Coriobacteriia; order Coriobacteriales; family Coriobacteriaceae; genus Collinsella; species Collinsella aerofaciens_AV. The sequence continues at coordinate 4,002 of JAUUSS010000069.1, forward strand.
ACGTTAGCGAAACTGATTAAAGAAGAATGTCCATCTGTTAAACACGTCTCATTGGGCGGCAATTACATTACTCGTTTAGCAGATGACTGCATGAAAGAATGGCATCCCTTTTTTGAATACATTGATTCGATAATGATGTATGACGGCGAAGAGCCGCTTGCACGTCTTCTTGAGGCTCTTGACTCCGGTGATGACAATCTCGACTGTGTTCCAAACCTTTGCCATGCTAAAGGTGGAAAGATATATAAAAACCATCGGATTGAGCAAACATTTATCAACGATACAGTTCCCGATTTCGATGGCTTCGCCCTTTCTAAATACTTCATGCCTGAGTTAATATTGCCGGTTTATTCCTCTAGGCAGTGTTTTAATCATTGCGCCTTCTGCACCATTCCCGGTGCTACCGGTGGTTGTTACCGAAAGATGCCTATATCGAGAGTATTTGAAATAATGTGTCGGTTAAATGAAAAATACGGCACGAGAGTTTTCTCTTTTGTGGATGAAACATTCGAAGGCAAAAGAATGGAGCAACTCGCGGATGAAATAAACGCATCGGGAAAAACGTTTTTCTGGCATGGAGAAACGAGGTTCTCTCCAACCCTAAGTACAGACGTTTTCAACAAGATATACCAAAGTGGATGTAGGCAGATTCAGTTTGGCCTCGAGTCATACAACCAAAGAGTTCTTGATCTAATGAAGAAGAACACGAGAGTTGATTGGATTGATCGCAATATCCATGATTGTCTCAATGCGGGTATTCCTGTTCATCTATTCTTTATGATTGGCTTCCCGACCGAAACTAAAGAAGAGGCTCTGAACACCTTAGCTTATACAGAGAATGTTTTGAATTATTCAAAACAGGTATGTGGTGTTCCATATTCCACGAGAGGATTTACGAATTTTGGTCTCGTTATGGGGTCGGATGTTTGGAATCATCCCGATAAGTATGGTGTCTCTGTAATGCCGAAGTCCCAATATGAGGATTTGCGCCTCGAAGTGGATTATGTTTCAGGCACTGGTTTAACTTTAAATGAAGCAAAATCCTTATCTGATGAGCATCATATTGATTTTTATATGCAAGAGGTCATAAACGGTAGCGACACAATTGACTTGCCCCAGCGGCTTCATATTTCAGAGGTGACCTGGATCCTAGATTCTATTCACGCTGTCAGGTATAAGGGACATTTGACCAAAGTAAAGCGACGGCTAACTAGTCTAAATCCAGCTGATCTAATCTGGCTGGATTCCAAGACCTCTGTCGTGCTCGTTGAGCCATTTGCCTACTTCTATAATTCTGAATACCATCATGTCTATGCTGTTTCCCAGTTGGTATACCTTAAGTTGGCCCGTTTATTGGAGGCCGATTGTAGCATTTCTCTTATCCTTGATCAGGGCGACCTCGAGCTGACAAGGGCGATAGAAGAACTGTTGCATTATGGATTGCTGAATACAAATATCGATGCCGATTATGTAATGCACGATAATGGTTTTCAATTGGTTAAAAGTTCGTTTGTGAAAGAAGTCGGACGCTCAAAAGAGGGGTTAAGAGTACTGCTGAGTTGTGCCACCCATAGAATGTGTGCGGTTAATGATTTTTCGTTCGCTTTGCTTTCGTTGTTTGAAAAGCCGATTACTAAGAACGAGGTGCGCGACATTTTGAAAAAAGAGGGACTATCGGCAAACGAGGAGCAATTAAACAAGTTGGTTGATAATTGCATGAAAGCAGATATACTACAATTGATTAGATAGAGGAGGTTTCTGCATGGACGTTATTAACAAAGATCTCTTGGAGCAACTGAAAGAGTTTCAGGAAGAGGGCGTCGTGGTGGAAGTGTTCGACTTTGAGGACTACATGGATAAATTCTGCCATTAGTTTCGGAATTTACTCGCCTCGCTTAAAGGAGAAGTCGATTATCGATTTCTCCTTTTTTAATTAAAGATATTTTTGAAATACATGCTTTTAGCACAGGTTGGCCTCTCAGTAAACTGGGAGGTTGCTTTGGCTAGTTAGAGATATGTGAACGTCCGTTAGACTGAATCTCAGGGTAGAAGGGGCCTCCAGTGTCCAGATCAACAAGGCAATGCTGCGTTTCGGCTAATAAGAACGATGGCTTTTTGCGTGTGGCGGCGGCGTCGCCGCAGATTCGCGTGGCCGATGTCGAGGGCAATGCCGAGGTTGCGTTAGCGGCTGTTCGCGCGGCTGTTGAGCGCGGCGTTCGCGCGCTGGTACTGCCCGAGCTCAACTTGTGCGGCTATACCGCGGCCGATCTGTTCCATAACCGCACATTACTGCATGCCTGCGAGGCTGCTTTGGTGCATATCCTCGATGAGACTCGTGAGCTGCCGATTGTCTTTACTATCGGTCTTCCCGTTGCAGTTGCCGAGAATATCTACAACTGCGCCGCCGTGTGCTGCGCGGGCGAGCTTTTGGGCCTCACGGCCAAGAAGTATCTGCCCAACTATGGCGAGTTCTACGAGCGCCGCTGGTTTGCTCCGGCGCCCGCAGATCCCGTGTGGGTCGAGTTTGCCGGTCAGGGTCCGGTTCCGCTGGGTTCGGAGCTTGTCTACCGCTGCTGTGACGAGGGTGCCGAGGATATGGTGCTGGGCGTTGAGGTCTGCGAGGACCTGTGGGTGCCGGCGCCCCCTTCGACCGAGATGGCGCTTGCCGGTGCGACGGTGATCCTCAACCCGTCGGCCTCGGACGAGATTATCGGCAAGGCAGATTACCGACGCAGCCTCATATCCAACCAGAGCGCGCGCCTGTACTGTGCCTATGCCTATGCAGATGCGAGCGAGGGCGAGTCCACGACCGACATGGTCTTTGCGGGCGAGAACCTCGTCTACGAAAACGGCTCCAAGCTCGCCGCGACCAAACTGCTTACCTGCGATATGGCCATCGCCGATGTTGACCTCGACCGTCTGGTTGCCGAGCGCCGTCGCTCGACGACGTGGACGCGCGCGGACGATGCGCCTGAGGCCACGACTGTTGAGTTTTCATTTGAGGGCGTGCTGGCCAAAGAGCCCGTCCTGCGCGATGCCTGCGATATCGACCGCGTTTTCCCCCGTGCGCCCTTTGTGCCGGCCGACCATGGCGACCTGGCCGAGCGTTGCGAGACCATCCTCGACCTGCAGACCGCCGGCCTTAAGACCCGCCTTGCCCATACGGGCACCAAGGCGGCCGTCATCGGCCTTTCGGGCGGTCTCGATTCCACGCTGGCGCTACTTGTGACCGTGCGTGCCTTCGATACACTGGGGCTGCCGCGCACTGGTATCACAGCCGTGTCCATGCCCGGCTTCGGCACGACGCATCGCACCAAGTCGAATGCCGAGTCGCTCGCTCGCGACCTGGGTGTGAGCTTCCGCGAGGTTTCGATCCACGCGGCTGTGGAGCAGCACTTCAAGGACATTGAGCACGATCCGGCCGTCCAAGACGTGACCTACGAGAACAGCCAGGCGCGCGAGCGTACGCAGATTCTGATGGATCTGGCCAACCAGGCTGGCGGTTTTGTCATTGGCACGGGCGACCTGTCGGAGCTGGCGCTCGGCTGGGCTACCTATAACGGCGACCACATGAGCATGTACGCCGTCAACGCGAGCGTGCCCAAGACGCTTGTGCGCCATCTGGTACGCTATGCCGCCGATGTCTTTGGCGGGCGCATTGCCGAGGTCTTGCTCGATATCCTCGATACGCCGGTGTCCCCCGAGCTTCTGCCGCCCACGGGCGACGGCGAGATTGCGCAGAAGACCGAGGATTTGGTGGGCCCGTACGAGTTGCACGACTACTTCCTCTACTACCTGCTGCGTTTTGGCTTTGAGCCGGGCAAGATCTACCGCATGGCGCTCAAGAGCTTCGAGGGCGTCTACGATGTCAAGACCGTCCACACGTGGCTACGTACGTTCTACCGCCGCTTCTTTGCCCAGCAGTTTAAGCGCAGCTGCCTGCCCGATGGTCCCAAGGTGGGCTCGGTGACGCTCAGCCCGCGCGGCGATTGGCGTATGCCGAGTGACGCCAGCTCGCGTCTGTGGCTTGCGCAGATCGACGCGCTCAATCCAGTTGACTAAGGTTGGCTAAATTGAACCAATACGGGGGTTGCAAGCGTTACACTTTTGCAATCTGATGGCCCGTATCACGCGGCGCTCTTGTCGGAGCGCCGCGTTTTTCATATCGAAAGGTGGTACCATGCAGGCATCGCAGCGTCTCGACCGCTTTGGCGCGGAGGTCTTCGCCTCGCTCAACAACAAGCTTCTCGCGCTGAAGGCTCAGGGCAAGACCATTTACAACATGAGCGTGGGCACGCCCGACTTTAAGCCGTACGACCATGTGGTCGAGGCGCTCACGCAGGCAGCCCAAGATCCCGAGATGTGGAAGTATGCCCTGCGCGACCTGCCCGAACTCAAGCAGGCCGTGTGCGATTACTATGAGCGTCGCTTTGGCGTTTCGGGCATTACGCCGTCTATGGTGCAGTCGTGCAACGGCACGCAGGAGGGCGTGGGCCATTTGGGACTGGCCCTGCTCGATCCGGGTGACACCATTCTGGTTCCCGATCCGTGCTACCCGGTCTTTGAGGCGGGCGCCAAGATCGCCGATGCCAAGCTCGAATACTATCCGTTGGTTGCCGAGCACAATTACCTGCCCTATGTGGCGGGCATCGATCCCGAGGTTGCCGATCGTGCCAAGTATATGATCGTGTCGCTGCCCGCCAACCCGGTGGGCTCGGTGGGTACGTCCGAGGTCTACGAGGAGATTATCGCTTTTGCCCGCGAGCATGATCTGTTGATCGTTCATGACAACGCGTACTCCGACATCGTGTTTGACGGCGAGCCCGGCGGCAGCTTCTTGCAGTATCCCGGTGCGCTTGAGGTGGGCGTGGAGTTCTTCTCGCTTTCCAAGTCGTTTAACGTCACCGGTGCCCGCATCGGCTTTTTGGTCGGTCGCGAGGATGTGGTCTCGGCCTTTGCCAAGCTGCGCGGCCAGATCGACTTTGGTATGTTCTTCCCGATTCAGAAGGCCGCCATCGCGTGCCTGAACGGTCCGCGCGATGAGGTCGAGGCGCAGCGTCTGAAGTACCAGGAACGCCGCGATGCCCTGTGCGACGGTCTTGAGGGCCTGGGCTGGGAGCGTCCCAACGCGCATGGCTCTATGTTTGTGTGGGCCAAGCTTCCCGGTGGTCGCACCGATTCCATGGCGTTTTGCGAGGAGCTCATGGAGAAGGCCGGCGTTGTGGTGACGCCGGGCGCGAGCTTTGGCCCTTCGGGCGAGGGGCACGTGCGCATGGCGCTGGTCCTGCCGCCCGATCAGATCGCTTTGGCTGTCGAGGCCATTCGCGAGGCGGGCCTGTATTAGAAACCTATTTCGACTCGTCAATAGCTCGAAACCGATTTCGTGCAGTTATTTTACGAATACTGCAACCAATTTCGGTAAACGGTCGATTTTTGGCTGCGAATAGGGGCATAATCAAAGTCCCGATTGGATGTATTGGGATTACGGCAAGCCGCTCGGGTCGTTCCCGGGCGGCTTGTTTGTGGAGAGAGATGGGAGTTTCTAATGGTTAACGAGAAGAAGGTCGCTATTGTCGGCTGCGGTTTCGTCGGTTCGTCTTCGGCGTTCGCACTGATGCAGAGTGGTCTGTTCTCCGAGATGGTCCTCATCGACGTGGACAAGAACCGTGCCGAGGGTGAGGCCCTGGATATCGCGCACGGCATGACGTTTGCCGAGCCGATGAAGATCTACGCCGGCGATTATTCCGATGTCGCCGACGCCGCCATGATCGTCGTCACCGCCGGTGCTGCCCAGAAGCCCGGTGAGACCCGCCTGGACCTGGTCAACAAGAACGTAAACATCTTTAAGTCCATTATCCCCGAGATTAAGAAGTCCGGCTTCGACGGCATTCTGCTCATCGTCTCCAACCCGGTTGATGTTCTGACCTATGCTGCCATCAAGATGTCCGGCCTGCCCGAGGGCCATGTCATCGGCTCCGGCACCGTGCTCGACACTGGCCGTCTGCAGCAGATGCTTGGTGCCCACGTCGAGGTTGACCCGCGCGATGTCCAGGCCTATGTCATGGGCGAGCACGGCGACTCCGAGTTTGTCGCTTGGTCCAGCGCTCAGGTTGCCGGCGTGCCGCTGAACACCTTCTGCGAGCTTCACGGCCACCTGGAGCATGAGGCTGCCGAGAAGCGCATCGCCGAGGACGTCAAGAACTCCGCCTACACCATCATCGAGAAGAAGCACGCCACCTACTACGGCGTCGCCATGGCTGTCAAGCGCATCTGCACCGCTGTTATGCGTGACGAGCAGACCGTTCTGCCCGTTTCCTCGCTCATGGTGGGCGAGTATGGCCTGTCCGATCTGGCCATCTCCATGCCGACCGTCGTCGGCCGCGATGGCGTTGTCTGCCGCGTCCCCGTGCCGCTGAACGATGACGAGCAGCATGAGCTCACCGCCTCCGCAAAGGCCCTCAAGGACATCATCGACAGCGTCGACTTCTCCTGCTAAATCAAGCTCTTTTGGGCAACAGGCTACAATGAAAGGCGTCCGGGCCACACGGTCCGGGCGCCTTTTTGGTGCGAGGGGGTCAGGTTACTTTGCACCACCCCAATGCACCATAGTTGATGGGAGGGCCATGTCGGATTCGCCTAATTTTTTGACCTATGCCCAGACGGCGTTTGATCCGTTTGAGGAACGGCCGTTCTGCGCGGTGGATAGCCTGGTTTTTGCGTGGTTGTCCTATTTGCGTTTGCCGGGTGATATGGCGGAGCTGACGAACTGGCAGGGCCTAGACGTACGCGAGCTGCTGCGCGCCGAGTGCTACCAAGACATGATTGGCGACCTGTGGGATCCGGAGGGGAGCAGGGCCTTGCTGGAGGCCGTGGCAGCAAGCCCTCGCTACCGTGGCGTGCACGTTTGCGGCTATCGTGCCGTGAGCGATGTGGTGGCGACAGAGCAGTTTGCAGCCATGGCATTCCGGTTTCCGGCGGGGTTTAGCTATCTTTCCTTCCGGGGGACCGACAGCACGATTGTGGGCTGGAAAGAGGACTTTAACATGGCGTTCCGGTGTCCTGTGCCGGCCCAGGAATCCGCGGCGCGTTATGTGGACGAGGCGGCGGATGCGATTGACGGGCCGCTTTTGTGCGGAGGTCATTCCAAGGGTGGAAACCTTGCGGTGTACGGTGCGGCGATGTGCTCCGATTTCGCCCGTGGGCGAATCGAACGGGCGTATTCCCATGATGGTCCGGGCTTCGTCGAGGAGTTTCTGAACGGAAACGCCTTTGCCGATCTTTCCGGCCGAATCGACAAGACGCTACCTCGGTCGTCGATCTTTGGCATGATGTTCGAGACACAGGAGGACTATGCCATCGTTGAGAGCACCGAGTTCAGCCTGCTTCAGCATAATCCCTTTAGCTGGGTGGTTGATGGTCGCGACTTCGTGTGCTGTGAGCGCCTGTCCGCCGGTGCTCGATACGTTGATGGCTCCATTCGCGAGATGCTGCTTGCGGTGTCGCCTAGCGAGCGCGAGCGTTTTGTAGATGCGTTGTTCTCCGTGCTTGAGGCTACGGGTGCTGAGCGGTTTGCGGATATCGCTGGGAATCTGCGCGAGAGCCTGCCCGTGATGCTCCAGGCTGCGCAAGGCTTTGACAAGGATACGCGACGCTTTGTCTCGCAGACCATCGCGGCAATCCTAAAATGCGCGCTGCTGCCCAAACGACCCCAGATCGACATGCCCGCAGCCGGTAAGAGTTTGGCAGAACAACTCGAGGCGTGGCAGTCCGAGCTCCTGCGCTAGTCATTGGTGCAAAGCAACCTGTCCCCGATGCGCCAATCTTCGATGCGCTTGGGGCGGGTTCGACCGCTATACTGATTCGTGCTCAATTCGATCTAGAACGGAATGCCGTATATGAAAATCAATCACGCGATTCTGCATATCCTGGACTTTGACTCTGCCGTCAACGTCATGAGCCAGCGCGAGCTCGATATCGAGAGCCGTACCGTGCGTAATTTCGTAACCACGCACCTGCGGCGCGCTCGTACCTCGGCTGATAACAAGCGTGCCACGTTTGCCGAGAACTCCGCATTCGGCGGCGAGCTCAAGGGCTATTTCTTTGGCGAGCGCGAGTTCGTGGACCTGTCGCAGCAGATTGCGGAGTTTATCTCCTCCGAGCTCACCAAAGCCGAGAAAGCCGAGTCTACCGATGTGCTCGTGGCTGATTTTGACGACGATGAGGATGCCCGCTGGTTTGCCGTGATGCTGCTGGGCTCCAAGCAGGCTTTTATGCACGAGGTGGGCCGCGAGGAGGGGGAGGTGCGCAACGACATCGCGCGCCACTACGCTATTCTGCCAAACCCCTCGCAAAAGGTTCCAAGCTATGCCATCGTGCGTGCGAGCACCATGGAGATCGGCTACGTGGACAAGAAGCGCAAGATTGCCGGCGAGGACCGTATGCTTATCCCCGATGGCCTGCTGCAGTGCGACACGGGCGTATCGGGCAAGGAGGTCATCGACACCGTGACGCGTGTGGTCGAGGAAGTCGCCGAGGAGCACGGTGCCAATACGGCCGTGGCGCTCGCCAAGGTTAAGGCTGCCGTTGCCGAGAAAGTCGAGGATGACGAGGAGCTGCCGCCTTGGGATATCGTCGATGAGGTCTTTGAGGAC
>JAUUSS010000070.1 GCA_030841765.1 Collinsella aerofaciens
AATGTCATCTGCAATCCGCTAGCACGTGGCTCGGACTGCTGCTAGCGCAACCTTTACGCAGCGAGGCGCTTGAGGACGTCGATGAGCAGCTCGTAGAAGCGCTCAGCAGAAGCGAGCTCCATGCTCTCGTCCGGGGTGTGGACATCGGAGAGCGTCGGGCCCACGGCGATGGCGTCCAGACCGTGCAGGGCCTCGGCGAACAGGCCGCACTCAAGGCCGGCATGGATGGACTCGATGCGCAGCTCGGAGCCAAAGAGCTCGCGATAGCTCTCGACAAAGATGTCGCGGACCGGCGAATGCTCGGCATAGCTCCAGCCGGGATACTCGAACTCAAACTTGGCGTCGAAGCCCAAGACATCGGCAAGCGTCTGCAGGCGGTCCTTGAACTCGTTCTGCAGCGAGGTGATCGAGGAGCGCGGGGACAGCATAATCTTGACCTCGTCGTCAGAAGTGGCAACCACGCCGATGTTGGAGGAAACCTCGACGGAGCCGTCGGTGGCGACGTTGCGGCGAATCACGCCGTTAGGGGCAAGACGCAGGGCGCGGATGAGGGCAAGCGCGGACTTCTGGTCCATGGCCTCGACCTCGGCGTCGTCGGCAATCTCGACGGTGCAGGTAAAGCCGGGGTCGAAGACCTCGAGCTCGGCGGTGACGTCGGCGATGATGCCCCTTGCGATCTCGGCCGCTGCCTCGGCGGCAGCGTGGTCGGCGTAAACCAGCTCGGCCTTGCACTCACGGTTGATGGCGTTGTCCTTAGTGCCGCCGTTAAAGCTGACGATGGCGGGCTCGCCGGCGACCATCAGGCGGTCGATGATGCGGGCCATGATGAGGTTGCCGTTGCCGCGCTCCAGGTGGATGTCGGCGCCGGAGTGACCACCCAGCAGGCCGGAGATCTCGAGCGTAAGGGTGCTGCCAGTCTTGTGCTCGCGCACGATCGGGCAGGTGTAGGTAACGACGACACCGCCGGCGCAGCTGACGGTGGCCACGCCCTCCTCCTCGGAATCGAGGTTGATCATGGTGCGGGCGCTAATCTGGGACTTGTCAAGCGTCTCGGCGCCAACCAGGCCAGTCTCCTCGTCGGTGGTGAACACGCACTCGAGGGCCGGATGAGCAATCGAATCGTCGTTGAGCACGGTGAGCATCAGAGCGACGGCGATACCGTTGTCGGCGCCCAGCGTGGTGCCGTTAGCGGTGAGGACGCCGTCCTTGACGACCAGGTCGATACCGTCGGTCGCAAAGTCGTGCTCAACGGAACCCAACTTGTCGCAAACCATATCGATGTGGCCCTGCAGCATCACGGTCGGGGCATTCTCGGCGCCGGCAGATGCGGGCTTGCGAATGATGACGTTGTAGACCTCGTCCTGATACACGTCGAGGCCGCGCTCCTTGGCAAACGCAACCAGGAAATCGCTGATGCCCTTCTCGTTGCCAGACCCACGGGGGATCGCGCTGACCTCCTCAAAGAAATGGAACAGCTGGGCGGGCTCGTAGCCGGTAATCTTGTAGTCCATGGTGCCTCCTTGGCGCAACTGGTTAGACAGTAAGACATGCGACTTGTATATTCCCAGACTTTGCGTGCATAAACCAGTCGAAAACGCCGAGCGCTCTCGCATCATCGGCTAACGGTGGACCGTATAGCGTAACGGTCACAACTTCCGCAGCTCTACAAATCGAGGCGCCCTTTCCGGAGCGCCTCGATTGCGCGTATCAAATTGTCGCCACGCCCTACAGCGCGCCGGAACCGGCTTGCATCATGCCGCCGGGGCCCGAGGTCACGCCGCCGCTCACGGGCGCGGCGTTGCCGGTGTGCGGTACCGCCGGGGCGGTATCGCCACCAAGCGTGCCCGCCGGACGCGGTGCCGGGATCTCGCCCGTGCCGCGGCTAAAGACAAACTTGCCATCGGCCACGTCGCACAGGACGGTATCGCCCTCGCCCCACTCGCCAGCCAGCAGTTCCTCGGACAGCGGATCCTCGATGAGCTTTTGGATGGCACGACGCAGCGGACGCGCGCCGTTGGTGAGGTCGGTACCCTCCGCCACAATCTTGTCGTAGGCCGCATCGGTAAGCTTGATGTTCATGCCGTTTGCGATCAGGCGCTGGCGCAGATCGTCCACCAGCAGGTGCGCAATCTTGGTCAGGTTCTCGCCCGAGAGCTTCTGGAACACCACGATGTCGTCGATACGGTTGAGCAGCTCGGGGCGGAACAGGCGCTTGAGCTCGCCCATCGCGCGGCCGCGGATCTCACTCGAGGTGAGGCCCTGCTCGCCGGTGGTGCCAAAGCCAACGCTCGCATCCTGCGCGATCTCGCGGGCGCCCACGTTTGACGTCATGATGATCACCGTATTGCGGAAGTCGACCGTCTTGCCCTGGCTATCGGTCAGACGGCCCTCCTCCAACACCTGCAGCAGGATATTGAAGATGTCGGGGTGCGCCTTCTCGATCTCGTCGAACAGCACGACCGAGTACGGGTGACGGCGAACAGCCTTGGTGAGCTGGCCGCCCTCGTCGTGGCCCACATAGCCCGGGGGGCTACCGATGAGCTTGGAGACCTCGAACTCACTGCCAAACTCCGACATATCGAAGCTGATGAGCGCGTCCTTGCTGCCAAAGAGATACTCGGCGAGCGTCTTGGCGAGCTCGGTTTTGCCCGTGCCGGTGGGGCCCAGGAAGATAAAGCTGCCGCCGGGGCGACGCGGGTCCTTGAGCGGCGAGCGGCTGCGGCGCACGGCCTTGGCAACGGCCTCGACGGCCTCGTCCTGACCGATGATGCGCGTCTTGAGCACGCTTTCGGCCTGCAGCAGGCGGCGGCTCTCGCTCTCGGTGAGCGAGGACACCGGCACGCCCGAGGTCACGGACACGATGTCGGCAATCTGGGAGACATCGATGGTGAGCGGGCTGGCGTCGAGCTCGGCCGTCCAGGCAGCCTTGGCCTCGGCGAGCTCAATCTCGGCAGCCTTTTGCTGCTCGGTGATCTCGGCGGCCTTGTTCATGTCGTCGCTCTCGGTGGCCTCCTGCGCGGCGGCCTTAAGCTCCTCCACGCGATGCTCGGCCTCGCGCACCGGCTCGGGCGCGCGGTTGGCGGCGATGCGGGCGCGGGCGCCGGCCTCGTCAATGAGGTCGATGGCCTTATCGGGCAGGAAGCGATCCTGGATGTAGCGGTCGGAGAGGTTCGCGGCGGCCTCGATAGCACCCTGCGTATAGCGCACATGGTGGTGCTCCTCGTAGCGCGGCTTGAGCGCGGTCAGGATCTTGACCGTGTCCTCGACGCTCGGCTCCTCGACATCGATGGTCTGGAAGCGACGCTCGAAGGCCGGGTCCTTGGTGAGGTACTTGCGGAATTCCTCGGCCGTGGTGGCGCCGATAATCTGGAAGGCACCGCGCGCGAGCACGGGCTTGAGCATGGAGCTCGCGTCGATGGAGCCCTCGGCAGAGCCGGCACCGATGATGGTGTGCATCTCGTCAATAAACAGGATGACGTCGTCAGCTTCGGTGGCCTCCTGGATCACGTTCTTGAGGCGCTCCTCAAACTCACCGCGATACTTGGCGCCCGCAACGAGGCCCGGCAGGTCGAGCGTCCAGATGTTCTGGTTCATAAGGTTCTCGGGCACGTTGCCAGCTGCAATCTGCTGAGCCAGACCCTCGACGATGGCCGTCTTGCCCACGCCGGGGTCGCCCAAGATAAGCGGATTGTTCTTGGTGCGACGCGAAAGGATCTCCATCATACGCTGGACTTCCTTTTCGCGACCAATTACAGGGTCGAGCTCGCCGTCGCGCGCCTTCTGCGTAAGGTTGGTGGCGAACTGCTTAAGCGTATCGGTGCCGCTCCCCTTTTGCTGCGACGCGTCCGAGCCGCTAAAGAACGGCAGGCCCGCACCGGGACGCCCGGCACCGGCGCCGGCGAGCGGACGCTTCTTGTCCTGGTCCTTGGCGGTAAGTTTCTCGATAGCCTTTTTGATGGAGGCGGACGACACACCCAGGCGCATGAGGATGTCCATGGCCATGCCGTTACCCTCTTCGACGATGCCAATCAGCAAGTGCTCGGTCGACACGTAGGTCTGGTTGTTCTCACGTGCCACGCGGAAGGAGCGCTCCATCACGCTAATGACGAGCGGCGTAAAGGCAAGCTTGGCCGCCTCGGTCTCCTCGCTGGGCTCGGGAACCGTGGTCTGGACCTCCTTGAGGGTGTCCATGATGTCGTCGTAGGAGATATCAAGCGAGCGCAGCGCCTCGGCAGCGATGCCCTCGTCCTCCTTGGCGAGTGCGAGCAGCAGGTGCTCGGTGCCCACCTTATTTGAGTGCAGATCGAGCGCCTCCTGTTTGGCCATCGACATGACCTTGCGCGCTCGATCGGTAAATCTATCTAACATGCTCGTTTCCTTACATGAGTTCATCGAAATCAAAACGCCCGCCCGTCGGCGGCGCTTTTGTCTCTTTACCCACAGGTTGTCTATGTTAACAGCTGGAGGAATATCTATAAACCCGGCTCACATGAATGCAGGTTATGACCGCATCGCGGGACTCACCGCGCGATGCGCGACAGGCGCCCCGCAAGATAAACCCTAGGCGTCTTTCACCACGTCGGGACTCGTCGCACGCGATGCGCGATAGGCATCGGCCTCCTTGGAGACGCGTTCGAGCAGCTCGGATGTATCGACGCCCTCGACTTGCGCGACCGTTTCCACCGTCTGCATGGCGACCGCCCTCAGGTACGCGCACGCGCTGTCCCCCGGCTGCTCGAGGTCTATCTCCTCGCCGCCCTCCCGGGCAAAGCCGACCGCCATCACAAAGCCCATGATGCCCGAGACCAGAAAGCCCACCGCAAAGCTCGAATCTGCCTTGAGCTCTTCTCCGTCGGGGTGGACGATCTCTCTCACGCGGTCGATGATGATCGTATGGATGCCCTGCACGACCTGCTCGGCGGCACCCGCCCTCATGGTGATGACGATGCGCCGCAGCAGGCAGCGGACGTCGCGCCGGTCGAACGCCGAAAGGTCGCCCTCGCTCGAAAAATGCCAGAGGGCATCGGTGATGAGCTCGTTATCCTGCAGCAGCTGGGCTATGGCGATGGCGACGAGTTCATCGAAATCGTGAAAATAGTAGTAAAACGTTCCGCGATTGCACTGGGCGGCGCGGGTCACCTCGCCAACCGACAGCTCGAAGATGCTGTTGTTCTCGATGAGCTCCCAAAACGCCTCGATGATACGGGTGCGTGCATCGGGCGCATCGGCGTCCTTACGCGGTCTCGCCATGCGCCTCACCGCACCCCTGCGCCTTGGCGTTCATGATGAGCATCTGAAGACGGTTCTCCACGTTGGCGAAGCTCACGTCGGGATCGTAGTCGAGCGGCAGGAACTGCGCCGTGGGATACTGCTCCTTGAGCGCATGGATGAGCCCGCGCCCCACGACATGGTTGGGCAGACACCCGAACGGCTGCAGGATCACGAAGTTGCGGCAGCCGCGCTTGGCGTGCTCGAGAATCTCCGCCGGAATCAGCACGCCCTCGCCCGCATCGAACGTATGGTGCAGGATCTTATCGCTCGCGCGCACGAGCTCGGGCATGCGCGTCGGCGGCTCGTAGAGCGGGCTCGCCGCGCCCAGGCGGTCGCAACGGTCGTGCGCGAGCTCGAACAGGTTGTCCGCCGTGGCGTACCAGGCCTTTTCGGGCAGCGACAGGTCGACGTGGAACTCGCGCGACTGCGCATGCTTGTAGAAATAGGTCTTGCGGATCACGTCGGTCATGCGCGCCTCGATGACCTCGAGCCCGTTGTCCTCGAGGTAGCGCTCGATCTCGTGGTTGGCGCCGAGATGGAAATTGAGCAGGTACTCGCCCACGATGAGAACGGTCGGATGCGGGTTCGAGCGGTCGTACGGAACGGCGTCCATGATCGCAAGCGCGCGTTTGAAGCCCGTCGCCTGGCCTCTCAGCCCGGAGCGCTCCATGCCCTCGATAACCTCATCGAGCGCGCGGTCGAACGCAGCGTCCGCCGCGCCCTTCTCGAGCTCGTAGGGACGGATGCGCCTAAGCATGGCCTCGAGGGCATCGATCATGGGAAGACCGTAGGCGATCTGGATGCTCGGGCCAAGGCCGAGCTTGAAGCCCGGATGCGCATTGTGGGCATCGACGTCGTCGTTGGTGAGCACCGGGACATAGTCGTATCCCGCGTCGTCGAGCGCGCGGCGCAGCAGGGGCATGTAGTGCGTCAGGCGGCAGTCGCCGATATACTTGCCAGTCACCACGGCGACGTCGTGCGGGTCGTACTTACCGCTCTCGAGTGCCGCGAGCGCCTCGCCGATCACGATTTGCGCGGGGAAGCAGATGTCGTTGTGCACATAGCGTTTGCCCAGGCGGATGGCATCCTCGCGCCCGATATCAAGGGCCTCGGCGCGCACGCCCTGATTGCGCATCGCCGCGGTCATGAGCCTGCAGAACGCATGGGAGGTGTTGGGGACCAGCGCGATCTTGTCGTGCCGGTCGCGCTTGGTGTACTTGACCTTATACGGGTCGTCGAGCGGATGGACCGCGTGCACCCGGGCGCCCTCGGCACGCTCCTCCGCGCGACGACGGTTGACCGACTCGATAAACGAACGCACGCGAATGCCCATGGGACCGGCGACGTCGCTCTCATCGAGCTTGATCATCATCGGAACCTTGGAGCCCATCTCGCCCATCATGCGCGCGATCTCGTCGGTGAGATACGCATCGTGGCCGCAGCCGAAGCTGCCCATCTGCACGAGCTCGAGCTCGGGCGTCGATGCGACGATGACCGCGCACGACAGCATGCGCGCATGATAGTTGTTCACGATGTCGATGCGGCTGTTGGAAAGATCGACGTTGCAGACCCCCGGCACCGCATCGGGCGTCAGCACGGGGATGCCGCGCTCAGAGAAGAGCTTGGGCAGCCCGTGGTTGACCAGCGGGTCGTTGTGGTACGGGCGCGAAGCGATCACCACCGCGTAGCCGCCGTCCTCGTGCACGTTCTCGAGCACCTGCCTGCCGCGCAGCTGCAGCTGGTTCTCAAACGTCTCCTGCGCGCGGTCCGCCTGGTCGGTCGCCTTGGCAACCAGGTCGGCATCGATATCGAAGGTCTCCTTGCACCACGCCTTGAGCTGGCGGTTTCGGTCGCCCTCGTCGTACCAGTGGAACAGCGGCGTATCGAACGGAACGCCGAAACGCTCCTCCGGGTTATCGGAATTGCGCATCACGTAGGGGTATCCCTTTACGACGGCGCACATCCACTCGCTGGTAGAGGCGGTGTTTTCGGTGGGCACCGTCGTGATGATGGGCATGAAGATGCGGTCGACGCCGGCGTCGACGAGATTGCGGATGTGCCCGTGGACGAGCTTGGCCGGGAAGCACACGGTGTCGGATGTGACGTGCGCCAGACCGCGCTCGTACATCGCCTTGGTGCTGCGTCCCGAGACGCGCACCTTAAAGCCGAGCGTGCTGAAGAACGTCGACCAGAACGGCATGGTGTCCCAGAACTCGAGCACACGGGGAATGCCGATCGTGACATCGCGCCCCCCGCTGACGGGAACCGTGGGGTACGACTCGAACAGCAGCTTCTCGCGGTCGACAAAGAGATTGGGGGCAGCCGCGGTCCGGTCGCGCCCCGTGCCGGGTGCCTGTGCCTCGCAAGCACCCTGCGGACGCAGCTCCTCCGCCGCGGGAACCTCGCGCACGAGCTCATCCCATGAGATGGCGCCGCCGCGCGGGCAGCGATTGCCCGTGACGTAAAGCGAGCCGTCGCCAAATGCCACGACCGCGCGCTGGCAGCGGTTGTTGCACCGACGGCAGGTAACGTCGCCGAACTCGCGATGCTCGAAGCGCTCCACGGCATCGAGCCCGATAAACGACGTGCCGGCGTCGCCCTTGCGGCATTCCTCGCGCGCGAGCAGGGCGATACCGATAGCGCCCATCAGCCCCGGGTGGGGCGCACGCGTGACGGGTTTGCCCAGATACTGCTCGAATGCGCGCAGCACCGCGTCGTTTCGGAACGTGCCGCCCTGGACGACGACTTTGTCGCCCAGACGGTTGAGATTTGAAACGCGAATGACCTTGGTGAACACGTTCTCGATAATCGAACGGCAGAGACCGGCCATGATGTCGCCCGGACCCTTACCGCGCCGCTGCTCGGAAACGACGCTGCTGTTCATGAACACCGTGCAGCGGCTGCCGAGAACGGCGGGGGCTTTGGACGAAAATGCCTCGGTCGCGATATCCTCAACGGCTATTCCGAGGTTTTTGGCAAAACCCTCGAGGAACGAGCCGCAGCCCGCAGAGCACGCCTCGTTGACGACGATATCGGTCAGCACGCCGTGGTTGAGCCAGATGGCCTTCATATCCTGTCCGCCGATGTCGAGCACGAAGGTCGCATCGGGAACGCATGCGCACGCGGCGCGGGCGTGCGCGACCGTCTCGACCGTATGGTAGTCGGCGTGGAACGCGCGCGCGAAAAGCTCCTCGCCGTATCCCGTGGTGCCCACGGCATCGATCGCAAGCGTGACTCCCGCTGTCTCCCAGCGGTTCTTCAAGCTGACAAGACCCTGTTGGGCGACGTCGAGCGGTCTGCCGTTATTAGACGCGTAGAACGAATCGACAAGCTCACCCGCCTCATCGACCAGGGCGAACTTGGTCGTCGTGCTCCCCGAATCGATACCGAGCGCCACACGCACCGTCTCTCCGGGCGCATACGCATCCGGACCCTTTGCCGGCGTCTCTTTGCCATGGCGTGCCGTAAAATCCGCCTGCTCGGCAGGTGTGGCAAAAAAGGGCTGGGCAAGACGTCCCTCCCCGCTTGCGGGCGCGACCGTCTCGAGCTTATCCAGCCGGACAAAAGCGTCGGGAAGGTCGATCGGTTGGGACGATGCGAACATGTCGGTCAGCGACAGGGCGGCACCGCGCGCGACCATGATCTGCGGATCGCGCGGGACGATAACCTGATCGTCCGATAGATTCAGTTGCTCCCGGAACACGCGGACCAGTGTGGGGTTGTAGGCGAGCGTACCGCCCTCGAAGATTACCGGCGGCTCGATGTCGATACCCTGGGCCAGACCGCCGATCGTTTGGCGGGCGACCGCGTGAAGCGCCGAAAGCGCCAGGTCGGTGGTAGGAATGCCCTCGTTGAGCAGCGGCTGGATATCGGTCTTTGCGTACACGCCGCAGCGGCCCGAGACCTCGTGGACGGTCGTTCCCCGGCTTGCGAGCTGCTCGAACTCGCCCGATTCGGTGCCGACCCCCATGAGCTTTGCCATCTCGTCGATAAATGCACCGGTACCGCCTGCGCACGAGCCGTTCATGCGCATGTCGGCAACCTCGATGTCTCCCTTATCGTTGGTGCGGAAGAAGATCATCTTGGCGTCTTGGCCGCCCAGCTCGATGGCGCAGCGCGTCTGCGGATAGAACCTGCTGATCGCGAGCGCGTTGGCGACCACCTCCTGAACGTACGAGGCGCCCAGCGCGGTCGCGATATCGCGCGCACCCGAGCCGGTCACCGCAACGCGCAGTGACTCATGGGGAAAGCGCTCGGCGAGCTCGCCGAGCATGGCGCGCACGCTCGCTGTCTGACACGCCCCGTGGCGGCGATATCCCCACCACGCCTCGGTCATATCCTCGTGCATCGCGTAAACTTTGGTCGTCGTCGACCCTACGTCCAGTCCTACTAGCAACGCCATAATGCTCCGTCTCTCGCATTTTTCCCGCTAGAGATATACCACTCTACGTAATACAACAGACTGTTGTATTTAAACTCCGTATAAAAAGCGGCTGCCGAAACGCTTCAGCAGCCGCCGAATGCACCAACAGATTGTTCTGCGCGCTAGCACGTCGGGCAACGGAGCAGCACGGGCCCTCCGGTCATGCGCACCGCTCACGCCCGCGATGTCGCCGAGAGAGCTATCCACGCTTAGGGCTCCAACCAAGCAAGTCGCCCGCGCTCAGCAGATCCCTAAGCGAGCTACTCGCACTCAGGAGCCATAGCCTGCTCCAAGAGCTCGGCATGCTCCTCCTCGAAAACCGTCCCCACAGGGAAGGCGCGACGGAAGACGAAGCGGGAAATCGGACCGACTACCAAAAGGTTCCACGGCAGCGCCATCACAAAATTATGCGGGATGTTGATCATCCAGATCGCGGGCACGGAATACAGGTTCGCAAGGATGCCGCCGGGCATGTGCGTCAGACCCTCACAGGCCCCGTACAGCGACATGATGATGACCATGGGAACGACCATGCAGGAGCTGACGGCGAGCGTCATGGCAAGTGGCGAGCTCTTGCCCGGCGTGACCAAGTACTTAAAGGCGAAACCCTTGGCGAGCGGGCTGGCGACGAACCAGTCGCAGCACATGGCAAAAATGTAGGCAACGGGGAAGCCGAGCCACGCAGTGGCAACGACCTCGCCGTTGATGGCCCCGTGCTGCAGGGCAACGTTGTAGATGCTCATCCAGAGCACCATGCAAAAGCACATGATAAAGGTGAACAGCAGGCTCTCTCGTTTGTTGATAGGCATAAAGGGCAGATTCCTCTCTGTGTTGTACCGCGGCGCCACGCAACAAAAACGGGCGGGCAAGATGGAGCTGTTGGAACTTCATCTCGCCCGCCCGTGGTACGCGCGTCTGCGACTACTTATGTGGTGGAACCAGCCTAGCACGAAACGCATGCGCTTCGTAAGCGTTGAGTTTATGAAGATGCAGGGCACCGATAATCCCCCGACCCCATAAGTTGCGGTGGAATACGGACTGTTTTGACCCTTTAAGCAGCAATTCAGTCCCTATTTCACCGCAACTCATTTGGTGCAAAGTAACCTGTCCCCCTTGTACCAATTAGCTGGTGTGGCGCCAGCGAGGGTCGGTGAGCGTACGCGCCACACCCAGTCCAACGGGCAGAAACGCTACGATGAGCACTGCGCGCACAAACCAGCCGAGCATATTGACCGTGTCGAAGGTGCACATGTAATACATCGAGCGATACAGATACAAGCCCGGCACCATAATGACAATCGAAGGCACCGTGAGGGCGATGCGCGGGTAGGTGAGCTTGACTTCAGCCAAGCTTGCGAGCAGCCCCGATACCAGCGCGCCGATAAACGCTGCTGCCTCGGGAGGCATTCCCGTGCTGAGGCCCAGGAAGGGAATCATCGTCGGCGCATCGACAAGGGTCAGACGCAGGGTATTGGACACGGCGCCGATCAACCCAGCTGCCGCGGCCATCTTTACCGGGCTGTTGAACATCACCGAGAAGCCGAATACGCCAACGAAGCTCATCACCACGCGCAGGAGCGTAAGGGCAAGCGGCGAAAGGCCCAGTGGGGCAAAGTCGTCCGGCGCCAGGCCAACACACTCGGCAACCATCCAACCTACGAGGGTCGCCATCACAATAATCGATACGGCATATGAAAGGCGCTCGATACCGCTTCGCATGTCGAGCTTAGCGATGTCGAGGCCTGCCGTAATGAGTGGAAAGCCGGGAATCACAAAGAGCATGGCGCCGATATAGCCTTCTTGGTGCGACATTGCCCCCGGTATGACCTGGCCAAGGCCGAGCAATGCCAGCAGATACGAAACGCAAGCGAGCGCAACGCCGGTCGTCAGCGCGCTGAACTGACCAAGGCCTTGCTTGAGAATATGGGAGCGGGCAAAGTTGCCGACACCCGCGCCCACGAACGCGCAGGCCATCTCGATAGGGCCGCCGCCGAGCAAAAAAACGAAGGCGCCACAGGCGCAGGCCGCCGCAAGGCCCTGTTGCCAAGGCGCGTAATCAGGTTTTGAACTCTCAACGGTCTTGAGCATCTCGTGATACTCGTGCACCGTGAAGCGACGACCATAGGTCTCGATTTCCTTGAGGAAACTCTCCATCATCCAAATGCGATGGGTATTGACGCCCGTTGTGGGCAAGCTGACGACCTCATTAAAGCAGTGACCATCTTCGATGCAGGTGCACTCAAACGACAGAAGACTTAAGTCAACGTGGATGGTGACACCGAGTACGGCGGCAACACGATTCATGGTATCGCGCACGCGCCAGGCACCCGTTCCGCTTGCCAGCATAAGCATGCCGGTGCGGCAGATGATGGATGATTTATCGGTGAGCGGCGCATCGACGGCAAGCTCATCGCCTGCCGTCACGATCTGGTGCCAGTCAGTTTTCATATGGAGCGCGCCGGCACGGACACCGTGGTGCATGGGGGCTCTCGAAAGCAGCGAGTCAAGGCGCGAAGGCTGTGAGGGCTCCGCCGATTCGCCCTCGTCCTCGTCGGGCTCTTCATCGACCAGATCAAAGGAATCAAGCGGCGCTGGCTCGCGACGGTCGATCAGCTCCTCGTCCTCATCATCAAAGTAATTGAACTGATCGAGCATGTCCTCTTCGATTGAACGCTCGCTCGCGTCGTCCATATAGACGCTCCCTTCCTACCGACTAACCCCCATCCTAGGCAGCAACGGCTAAAGGAAACATAAAAGAGACGGCTGTCATGCGAACCATGCGCGCAATAGCCGTGGGTAGTCGTTTAAGAACGTCCACAATGACTACATCGATGTTCTAAGTGTCAACCAAGTCAACGCCGCAGATAGAGGACGGACAGCGAGCGACGTCCAGAGCGAACAAGTTGGCATGAAAAAGGCA
>JAUUSS010000071.1 GCA_030841765.1 Collinsella aerofaciens
GTCACCCCTGTGGAAAAGGTTTTTGATAACGGAGGGGATGCTCTTGGCGCCCTTAGCGGTCACGTCGATAAAGTCGGGCGAACGCACGAGCTTATCCTCGTCGACGTACTTGCGGACCGCACGAAGCGTCTCTTTGTCGTCGCGCGTCGAAAACGTAAAGTGACCGTTGTCCTTGGTGAAGATGGCAAAACGCGTAATCTTCTTGGTGCCGCGCAAAACCTCGGCGGCAATATAGTCGACCTCGTCCCACGGGATTTGAATATAATCCTCGGGATTGCGCTCGTTATAGTACTCGAACGCCTTATTGCCCACCATCACGTTACCGTGGCTGGTAAGCCCCATCAGGCAGGTTGCCGGCGTTGCCAGATCGACCTTGCTGTTCTGAGATTGCGCCATACGCGCCTCGCCCTCCAATAAAAACAATCGGACCGCATCCAGTGTACCCACCGGGTGCGGTCCGTTTCAATGGCTCAAAAGCCCTTACCTAGCAACTCTCGGTCTTAAGCCGAAGCGTGCTTACATGAAGCCACAGAAGCGACCGATGATGCCGACGGCGAAGAGAGCCAGGATGATGACGATCGGGCTAACCTTCTTCTTGAGGAGCTTGCAGACCAGCAGGGTCAGGCACACGGCGGCAAGGCCGGGGATGAGCTGATCGAGGTTACCCTGGAGCGTGGTGACCTTCATCTGATCAAGGGCGGTAGCACCGACGGAGTTGTACATCGTCAGCGCTTCCTTGATACCCTCGGAACCGGAGGGCAGGCTAGCCCAGTCGATAAAGGCGCCAGCAGACTGCTTGACCGTGGAGACGATCGGGGTGAAGGAAATGGACACCCAGCGCTCGACCAGGGCGCCGATGATGAACATACCCAGGATGGAAGCGCCCTCGGTGACCTTGCCCATCAGACCGCCGGAGAGGTCCTTGGCGATAGAGGAGCCGACCTTGTAGCCAAACTCCTGTGTGTACCACAGGAAAGCGTAACGGATGATGTTCCACGCGAAGAAGAACAGCAGCGGACCGACGATGCTGCCGGACATGGCCAGGGAAGCGCCCAGAGCGCCCAGAATCGGGCGAAGGGTGAACCAGAAGACGGGGTCACCGACGCCGGCGAGCGGGCCCATCATACCGACCTTGACGCCCTGGATGGCGACGTCATCGATCGGAGCACCGTTGGCGCGCTCCTCCTCGAGGGCGAGGGTAACGCCAATGACGGGGGCGGAAACATAGGGGTGGGTGTTATAGAACTCCAGGTGGCGCTTAAGAGCGGCAATCTGGTCATCCTTGCTGGTGTAGAGCTTCTTGATCGCAGGGATCATTGCGAAACACCAGCCGCCGTTCTGCATACGCTCGTAGTTCCACGAGCCCTGAAGGAACTGATGACGGAAGCAAACCTTCTTACGGTCAGCCTTGGTGAGCTGAATCTTGTTCTCTGCCATATGTATCACTCCCCTCCTACTCGTAATCGTTCAGAATGTCGCCGAGCGGGTCGCCGGAGCCACCGCCCATGCCGCCACCCTGCTTGGCCAGATCCTTAAGGCCAAGGTAGATGAGGGCAAGGGAGATGCCGATGAGGCCAAGGGCGATCAGCGTGAGCTGAGGGATGGCAGCAAGGACAAAGCCGAGGATAAAGAACGGCCAGGTCTCCTTGGTGGCCATCATGTTGATGACCATGGCGTAACCGACGGAAGCGACCATGCCGCCGCCGACGGCCATGCCGCCGGACAGCCAGTCGGGCATAGCGTTAAGCGCGTTGGTAACAGCCTCGGCCGGGATGACGCACAGAAGTACTGCCGGGATGGCGATACGAAGGCCCTGCATGAGGATGGCAGCGTACTGCCAGCGCTCGATGCCGGAGAAGTCGCCCTTCTCGGCGCAACCGTCCATGGCGTGAGCGATAGCGGTAGCAATGGTACGGCAGATCATGGTCAGGAACAGACCAGCGACCGACAGCGGGACGGCGACGGCGATGGCCGCGGTAACGGCCTTGGCCGAATCAGTGGCGCCGCCGTTGAGGGCGAGCACCATGATGATCGAAGAAGCGACCGAGGCCAGAGCGGCGTCAGGCGCGACGGCGGCGCCGACGTTAGCCCAGCCAAGGGCCATCATCTGGAGCGAACCGCCCAGGAGGATGCCCTCCTGAAGGTGACCGGTTACGAGACCGATAAGCGTGCATGCCACGAGCGGCTGATGGAACTGGAACTCATCCAGAATGCCTTCCATACCGGCAAGCAACGCGACAATCGCAACAAGCAGAATAGTGATTGCAGACATGTATCGGACCCTCCTTTACTATGCTTGAGCGGCCAGTTCGGCCTTAGCTTTCTTCAACATGGCGTCGAGATCCTCGGAGGCATCCGAAGGAACCTTGCGGACCTCGAACTTGACGCCCTTGGCCTTGAGGGCCTCGAGGGTCTTAACGTCGTCATCGCCCATAGCGACGGCGTTGGTGACGACGACCTTGCCCTTGGAGTGAGCCATGGAACCGATGTTGACTTCCTTGATGTCGACGCCGGCCTCGATGGCCTTGAGCAGATCCTGCGGGTTCTCGAAGAGCAGCATGGCCTTGGTGTCACCAAAACGCGTGTCCTTGACGACCTCAGCCATCTTCTTGATGGGCACGACGTTGGCATGGACTCCCGGAGGGGCAGCCTGCTCGATCATGGTCTTGCGGAGCTCGTCGTGAGCAACGCCGTCGGAAACCACGATGATGCGGTTGGGGTTGATCTGCTTGGTCCACGTGGTGGCCACCTGACCATGCAGCAGACGGGTGTCGATACGGACGTGGGCGATCTTGATGTGCCCGTCGCCGATGACCGTTCCCGGAGGGATGGCGCCTGCAGGAGCAGCGGCGGCCACAGCCGGCTTCTTCTCCTCGGGCTCCAGAGACTCGGGCTTGACACGCACGCCAGCCTTAGCCTCAGTCACGAGATGTTTTGCGATCGCATGTGCAGTGTTCTTTGCGTCAAAGCGCTGCGAATATGCCTCAATGAGCATAGGCAGGTTGACACCGGTGACGATAGCCCAGGAATCGTGGCCCTCGATGAGTCCGCTGATCTGGTTGAACGGCGTGCCGCCCCACAGATCAACGAGGAAGAGCACCTGCTCCTGGTCCTCGAAGGAAGCGACTGCTTCCTCGACCTTGGCACGGAAATCGTCGGGGCCCATGCTCGGCTCGAGCGAGACCACGGCAACAGACGGCTGATCGCCAAAGACCATCGAGCCCGTCTGCTTGATTCCAGCTGCCAAGTCCCCGTGGCTAGCAAGAACAATACTTACCATCACATAACCTCCTTTTTGTCTACGTATTTCCTACACGACATGAAAGGAGTATACCTGTTTGGATTGTGGAATTATAGCTAAATTCGCAAAAGGTTGGATTATTTGTTTAAACGTCTAAGTTTGTTACAAATCGATTACATTGCTGGTTTACAGCTCATTGCCTGCTAAAACGTGATTTGCTGATTGTTTTCAAAGACATATAAAGGTGCACCGTTCGTTAAGACCGCTTTTAGGTGAATCCCAATGCGTCTGCGTGCCACCATTTTGTTTAAACAGACATGACTTGACTAACCGAAGCAAATATGTTTAGAACTCTAGCCCATGTAGACATTAGATGTTAGGCGATGTGGAGAGGGTTGGCGGCGTCGACGGCATCGGGGGCGTCGGAGAGGCCGTCAGGAGCAGCGTCTGCCGGGTCCTCGTCGGGGGTCTCGATCTGTTTGATCATGACCTCCTGGCCCTGCAGCAGGTATGTTTCACCGCTGCCGCAATGGGGGCAAGTCTTGCCGTGCTCGACCGTCGCGTAGTCGCGGCCGCACGCCTCGCAATGCGTCACGGCGTCGACAGGCTCCACAAGAAGCTCCGCGCCCTGCGCGATAGGCTTTTTATCCGCCGCCCAGCGCCAAGCGTCGAGTAGTAGATCGGGGACGACGCCCGAGACCTCGCCCAGCAGCAGCGTGACGCTCGAAACGCGACGCACGCCATGAGCGCGCGCCACATTCTCAACATCGCGAATGATGTGATAGACGATTCCGAGCTCGTGCACTTTTAATTCCTTCCGCCGTTCTACCGAACGGCGGTCGGCTTGACGCTGCGCGAGCCCCAGACGGGCGATCTGCCTTTCAATCGTCGGGCATGGGCAAAAGCCCTATGCCCTCCTCTTTCAAGGCACCTCGCCACGCCTGGGACTCGCTCGCTGTCCAACCGCTCTCTGCACCGTTCTCCTGCTTGTTGCGTTTCTTACTTCTTCCCGAATTTGATCTTGATGGCGCGCTTGAGCGCGTACTTGCCCAGGCTTGGAAGCTTTTGCTCGTATTTGACCATCGTGGAGCACTCGGGGCGGTCGCGATCCAGATGGATGGCGTCGAACGCGCACTTGGTGGTGCACAGGCCGCAGCCGATGCACTTGTTGGGGTCGACGATCGAGGCGCCGCAGCCCAGGCAGCGGGCGGTCTCGGCGCGCACCTGCTCCTCGGTAAAGGTCTCAACATACTCGCTAAACGGCGCGGCCTTCTCGCGCTCGCGGTCCACATGCGCAACCTCGCGGCTCGCGTTGTCGTAGCTCTCGAGCACAACGTCGTCGCGGTCGAGCGCGGTGTAGCGGCGCTGATTGCGGCCGATGGTGAGCGTGGAGCCCGGCTGCACAAAGCGATGGATGGACACCGCGGCCTCGTGGCCGGCGGCGATAGCGTCGATGGCAAAGCTGGGGCCGGTGTAGACGTCGCCGCCCACAAAGATGTCTGGCTCGGCGGTCTGGTAGGTCTGGGGATCGGCAAGGGCACCCTGGCCGCGGCCGAGCTCCACCTTGGAGCCAGCCAGCAGGTCGCCCCACACAATGGACTGGCCAATCGACATGACGACACGGTCGGCATCGATACGGCGCAGATCGTTCTCGTCGTACTCGAGCGCAAAACGGCCCTCGTCGTCAAAGACACGCGTGCAGCGCTTGAAGGTGATACCGCACACACGACCGGCCTCGTCCAGGTGAATCTCCTTGGGGCCCCAGCCGCAGCTGATGTGAGCGCCGTCCTCAACGGCCTCGCGACGTTCTTCCTCGCTGGCGGGCATCTGGGCCTCGCTCTCCAGGCAGAACATCTCAACGTGCTCGGAACCCAGACGGCAGGCGTTGCGCGCGACATCGATAGCCACGTTACCACCGCCCACCACGATGGTACGGCCGGGCAGCGCGTCGATCTTGCCACTGTTGACCTCGCGCAAAAAGTCGACGGCCACGGTCACGTCCTCGGCATCCTCACCCGGAATGCCGGCAAGGCGGCCGCCCTGGCAGCCAATGGCAACGTAGAAGGCCTTAAAGCCCTGTGCGCGCAGCTCGTCGAGCGTCACGTCGCGACCGACTTCCACGCCATAGCGGAACTCGGCACCCATCAGGCGAATGACCTCGACCTCGGCCTCGATAACATCCTTCTGCAGCTTAAAGCTGGGAATGCCGTAGGTAAGCATGCCGCCCGGGTGCTCGTTCTTCTCGAACACGACGGGCCTGTAGCCCTTCTCGGCCAGATAAAAGGCGCAGGACAGACCGGCCGGACCGGCGCCGATGATGGCGATCTTCTGGTCGAAGCCGCCGGCACGCGTTGGGGTCACCACAGGTGGGACATAGCGGGTCGCGGCATCCAGATCGCGCTGGGCGATGAACTTCTTGACCTCGTCGATGGCCACGGCGGCGTCCACACGGCCGCGGGTGCAGGCATCCTCACAGCGGCGGTTGCACACACGGCCGCAGATAGCGGGCAGCGGGTTCTCGCGCTTAATGAGTGCTAGGGCCTCGTCATAGCGACCCTGCGCCGCGAGCTTCAAATAGCCCTGAACGGCAACGTGCGCGGGGCAGGCCGTCTTGCAGGGAGCGGTGCCGGACTCGTGCGTCTCGATGCGGTTGTCGTTGCGGTAGTTGGGCGACCACTTGGTGTGGTCCCACTTGGTGGCATCGGGCAGCTCCTGGCGCGGATACTCGGGCACCTGTCCACCGGCCTTTTTGCTACAGAGCTTCTGGCCCAGTTTGGCGGCGCCGGCCGGACACACCTCAACGCAGCGACCGCAGGCCACGCACTTGTCCTTCTCGACCTTGGCGACATAGGCCGAGCGTGACAGGTTGGGCGTGTTGAACAGCTGAGAGGTGCGCAGGGCATAACACACGTTGACGTTGCAGTTGCAGATAGCGAAGATCTTGTTCTCGCCGTCGATATTGGTGATCTGGTGCACAAAGCCGTTGTCCTCGGCCTGGCGCAGGATGTCGTAGACCTCGTCGCGCGTCACGTAATGGCCGCGGTCGGTCTCAACCACATAGTCGGCCATATCGCCCACGGCAATGCACCAGTCGGCGGGGTCGTCGGCGCAGCCCTCACCCATCACGCGACGGCTCGCGCGGCAGCTGCAGGTGCTGGCGGCATATTTGCCATCGTATTTGTCGAGCCAGTGCTCGATATGCTCGATCGGCACCGAGGTGCTCGCGGCGTCGATGGCCTTCTCGACCGGAATGACGTGCATGCCGATGCCGGCGCCACCGGGCGGCACCATCGGCGTAGCCTTGGACAGCGGCCCCTTGGACGCCTGCTCAAAGAACTTGGCATAGACCGGGTGCTCGTCGAGCTGGCTCACGCGCATGTTGAGGAACTCGGCAGAGCCCGGCACCAGCATGGGCAGCACCCACTGCTTGGCGCGCTCGGGGTTTTCCCAGTTGTACTCGAGCAGACCCGTGTAGCTCATGTCGTCGAGCATCTTCTCGATATCGGCCTCGGGCATGCCGGTGAGCTTGGCCATCTCGGGCAGCGTATAGGGACGGCGCATCTTCATCTTGCAGAGCACCTCGGCCTGCTCGTCGGTCGCGGCCTCGGCAAACGACCAGTACTCGTAGCCCAAGAGCTCGTCGCGATGAAGCAGACGGTTGGTGCAGTGCTCGCACAGCTTGACGATGGCCTCGCGCGGATGCTCCGGCAGCGGCGGCACGAACTCCGAACCGATGTCGGGCTCGGTGTAGCTAATCCCCGGTCCGTTGAGAATCATGGTTGTCCCTTCTCTTGCCACAGCCCGACGAGGCCGCAGCGCCCCTCTTTTTTTGCAGGCCGGGCATGCCCCATGCCGTTCACCCGCCATTGTTGACATTGTGTCAAAAATAGTATTGACGAACCGTCAACAATATTCAAGACTGTTAGGCGAACGGTCAGGCAAAAGAGGATGAAAGGCGGCAAAACATGGGCAACAACACAGCAGGTACCTCTGTGGTCGATGCCGTCCCCGCATCCGATAGCGCGGCAAAGCGCCTGACGGGCGACGAACGCCGTCGCGAGATCCTCGATGCCGTGCGCACCGTAAGCTCCGAGCTGGGCGTGTCCCACCTATCGGTATCGGCCGTGACCAAGCGAGCCGGCTGCACGCGTTCATTGTTCTACCATTACTTCGCCGACATGGACGCCGCCGTCACCGCTGTTATGGACGAGGCGATCGACGGCTTTATCTCCGAACTCGAGCGGTGGAACGCCGACCGCACCGTCGGTGATATCGAGGGCGCGCTCGACACCGTCGCCCCGCTCTTTAAGCGCCTGGTCGCCAGCGGCCACGAGCTGCCGAGCACGCTTACCTCGAGCAGCGGCGCGCTCTACGGCGGCTTTTTGCACAACGTGGTCCAGCGCGTGGCGCAGTATATCTGCGACACCACCGTGGTGGACTTTATCGCCCATCATGAGCTACGCATCGACCATGTCTACGAGACGTTCTACACCCTCATCATGGGGTTGTTGATGTATATCCGCACGCACCCCGATGTGCCCGACGAGACGGTCAAGGAAATCATCGCCTCGACACTCCACATCGAGGGCTATACCGCCAAGTATCCGGAGCGCAAGCCCCAGAACTGACGACATTTGGCCAAACTGTCCGCGATCAGAAGAGGGGCCGCGGGCGTGTGAAAGGAGAGCAGCATGCTGTTCGATGTTTGGGGTAGCGATACCCTTATCCACTGGGCCGGCTGGGCCATGGTCTTTATTGGCCTGATCGTGCTCAACGAGGTCGGCCGCCGCACCAAGCTGGGCGCGGCAATCATCTTTGGCGTGGCTCCGCTGGCCATGACCATCTACTGCGTCGCCATCGCCATCGGCGTTTCGCAGGGTGCCGAGTGGGCGCTCACCAATCCCACCCATGTGTACCAGAACAGCTGGTTCCACTACGCCAAGGTATACGCGGCGCTGGCCGGTTGCTGGGGCTTCATTGCCATTAAGTACCAGTGGGGAAAGATCGGCAAGGCGCATTGGTTCCGTGCGTGGCCGTTTGTGATCGTCGCCATCAACATCATGATTGCCGTCGTGTCCGACTTCGAGAGCGCCTACCACTTCTTTGTCCTGGGCGAGTCCACCTGGGTCACCTCCGAAGGTGCTACGCAGCTGGCCGGCTGGAACAACGTGTTCAACGGCATCGCCGGTATCATCAACATCTTCTGCATGACCGGTTGGTGGAGCGTCTACGCCTCCGAGGATCAAACCGACATGCTGTGGCCCGACATGACCTGGGTCTACATCATCGCCTACGACATCTGGAACTTCTGCTACACCTACAACTGCCTGCCCACCCATTCCTGGTTCTGCGGCTTTGCGCTGCTGTTGGCGCCCACCGTCGCCGCCTTTATCTGGAACAAGGGCGGCTGGATCCAGAACCGCGCCTTTACGCTGGCCATTTGGTGCATGTTTGCCCAGGTGTTCCCGTACTTCCAGGAGGAGTCCGTCTTTGTGACACACTCCACGCTCGACCCCGGCGCCGCTACCGCGGTCTCGATCGCCGCACTGATCGCCAACGTCGCCGCGATCATCTACATCGCCTACCGCGCCAAAAAGCTCGGCCGCAATCCCTACAAGCAGGATGTCTTTGAGGGCACCAGCGATTGGGAGAAGGCTACCGCTCGCCGCGCCAAGGTGGATTACGCACACGCCGAGTAACATGTTGGTCGCTGTTGGCACCTGGGCATAGGCCCGCCTGCCAGATTTTCAATCCAATGTCTCGCAGAGCCCCCGGAAAGCGTTTCACTCGCTTTCCGGGGGCTTTTGTCGTTGCGTCTCTAATCATCATCTATTCAAAAACACGCGCACATATAAAATCGGATTTCAAATCATACGGCGGCTCTATGGGGTCCCGTTTTTGGGTACAGTGTTGTCCCGATATTGAGCTTGGGGGATGTATGAATGATGAGACGATGGGCCAAGAGGATGCGGCCCAAGATGCAGAAGCGTGTGCCGAAGCCCTGGAGAGCCTAGACCGGATTTCACTTGATGAGATTGCGTTTGACGATTCGGGCGTTGATGTGCAGGATGAGTCGGAAGCCGAGGCGCAGTCCGATGATCAGGATGCAGACGACGTTGAGCCTGCCGAAGATGAGGCAGATCACGAAGACACCGAATGCGAGGCCGACGACCAGCCCGAATCCGACACGAGCGAGGAAACCATCTTGCTCGACAACTTGCCGGCCGAAGATTCGCTGACCCGCGAGCTCCCTGGCTTAGGCTCTGCGCCTGCCGTGGACGAGACCATCGCCATGGGCGATATTCCCCTGCCGTCCGTTCCCTCGGCACGCGAGGCCGAGGTTCGCCATCGCAAAATGTCGCCCAAGCGCCGCAATCTGATGGTTGCCGGCGTCGTAGCCGTCGCGCTTGTTGCCGGCGGCGCAGGCTATGCTGCCTGGAACGGATATCAACAAGAGCAGGCTGCCGTGCTTGCCGCAAACGCCCATACCATGATGTCGGTGCAGATTGGCGTGCATGCCGCGGGCCTCGACTGCTCAACTGGCTCCAAGATTCCCGTGCAGGTGAGCGGACAAGATTCCGACGGTTCTTCCGTGAGCGAAACGCTCTACGTTGACGAGCACGGCCGCGGCATCAAACTGCTGCCCGGCGATTACACGCTCTCCATCGCTGCCTCCCCCATCGCGGCCGACGGCACCATCTATACCGTCCCGACCACCAAGACGCAGGTCACCGTTAAGAGCGATGGACAGGATTTAAGTGCCCAGGCCACCTTTAAGCTCAAGGTGCCTTCGGCCGACACGGTGACTGACGACCAGATCGATGCCGCCGCCAAGTATGCCGAGGAGGGCGGTGCGAGCTCCGCCGCGGCTGCCAAAGTGCTCCAGCAGGCAGCAACCGCGCGGCGCGACGCCGCCGTCAATGCCGTGAGCGCGCAAAAGGCACAGGCGTCCCGTGATGCTGACGCTCGCCACAAGGCAACCGACCTCTACCAGCTCGATATTCCCGTCGAGTGGTACGGCAAGGTCGCAACTTGGCAAAACGGAAGCACGCTATGCATCTATCTGGGCGACGACGCCAATACGCCGCTCGTGACGCTCGTCGCGGTGCGCGAGGGCGAGAGCTTTACGCCCGATGAAGGCGATACGGTTTTGGGCGCGGCCAATCTAGGCAACGGTTATACCGTCTACGCCAGCGGCCCCGTCTATCCGTACGTGGTGCCCCAGACCATCAACGGACAGACGCAGAACCCCGTGTCAACCTACCCCATGGACACGGCCATTGAGCTTGTCGAGCTTACGACCGGCAACCGCTATACCTATAGCCAGATCAAGAACGTGCTGGTCGGCAAAGACGGCAAGGCCGACGCCGCCGCCAAACTCGAGACCGACTACCTCGCCCAGATTCTGATGCCGAGTATCAAAGCCCAGGACTAGCCTGGCGCAGCAAGGTGCTCCCCAACCGTGATGAGGGAGCCAGGAGGTCCTGACCCCACAGGTCCATAGATGATTAGGCAAGGAGCCACTTCCATGCGGGCACAACGTGGACCACACCGTGCTCGCATGAAATATCGGTCTGTTCATCCATGGTAACGATTGCCGACTCGCCAAGATCGAACTGGGCCATCGAGGCATCAAGCGCGGCAATTTCGCGCTCGCGCGTTTTCTCACGTGCCATATCCGCACTCACCTGAATCAGGCTATAAGCCCGCATGAGAAGCGCGTCCCCAGCCACAAAGTCCACCTCATGGCTTTTGCTCTTCTCTTTGATCAGCAGGCGGCAGACCGAGCCGGTCCTCACCGCGGGAGTCTTTCTTCTTAGCGCATTGAACACTGCGGTCTCGAGCCTCTGGCCCTGGTCCAATGCTGATGCGGGAGAGAATGCTCCAAACATCGCAGGGTCGACAGCGTAGACCTTAGACGCAGACCGCATGTTATTTGCCAGTGAACGCGTGAACTCCGGCACAGAAAATAACAGGTAGGCGTCCTCATAATACTCAAGTAAATCGCTGAGCGAATTACGACTGACGGGTATCTGTCTGCTCTTGAACTCGTTGTACACTTTGTTCACTGACAGCTCTCGTCCCGAAGATGCCATACACCGCGTCAAGAACAGCGATGCCAGGCGAGGGTTCTTGACGTCGTAACGCTCAACGACGTCCATAGCGACCGTTCGCGAAGCATATTCCTGTAGCAGCTGAATCGCGTCTGTGGGCGTCTGCTCAAGTGTCGCGATGAATCCCCCTTGTTCAAGATACCCGATCAGATGATGTCGAAGCAGCGCTGCATCGCTCGGGGAAAAGGTCGCATCTGGCTCGAGAACGCTCCCCGTCTGATATCGAACGTATTCCGAAAAACTCAACGGAAAAAGCTCTCGCACAAGAGAACGACCCCTGAACTCGCTCTTAAGTTCTGAGGACAGCATCTTAGAAGAAGATCCCGTCACATAGACGGTCGCTTTCTCCGTATCGACTACACGCCGCAGAAACGCACCCCATTCGGGAATTTCCTGGATCTCGTCAAAGAAAATGTAAGCGCCCTCGGTTCGAGCAACAGGATACAGCGCATAGAACGTGTCGAGCACGTCCGCCAGCAGCGATGGCTCATACGGGCGCAAGCGCTCATCCTCAAAATTGAAGTAAAGCATCCGGTCAAGCTCGACGCCCCGGCTCTGAAGCCGCCGCATCTCCTGATACAGGCGATACGTCTTTCCACAACGGCGGGCCCCCACAATCACATTTACGATGTTGTCGCGCTTTGGCTCCTGTGGGTTTCCTAGATCAAGGTCTCGCTCAAAGACCTGCGGAACCCCCTGCTGTTCAAAGTCCTTTATTTTCTGGGCGATCAAGTCGTTGAATGCCATGATTCTCCAATCTTGCTCTCTAGCTAATCAAAATTATACCGATTCTTGATTAATTATAGAGCAAGATTGTGTGTAGCTTGATTAACACTTAAGCAAGTTTTATCACCGTTATTGCTCCGAAGGATATCGAGTGGCTAAGAGGACAACCGAGCTCGAATGCGACTCCCCGAGCAGTCAATTTGGGACGGGGCTTTTTTGACTACCCTCCCTCTGTAGAAAAATCCCTAACGCAGTTGCGGTGAAATCGGGCTGTTTTTGTTGGTCAAACCGCAAAACAGTCCCTATTTCACCGCAACTTATTGGTGGCCTTTTGGGTGGCACTTAGCGCCAGGGGTCGGCTTC
>JAUUSS010000072.1 GCA_030841765.1 Collinsella aerofaciens
CTTGCACGGAGGCCACATTAAGTGGCCTCCGGCTCGTGCGGAACTCGCGACAAACTTAAAACCTGGGCCGCCCGGTCCGGGAATCCGACGTGCTCGTTGGGGCAACGTTTCTCACCAAAAAAAGACCCGCTTCCCTGTTGGGAAACGGGTCTTTGGAAGGGCGGTTAACGTACTAGGAAATTACTCCTCGTCGTTGTCCTTGGCCTCTTCGGCGTCGTCGGTGTCCACGAGCTGATTGAGCAGCTCGTCGAGGGACGCCATGTCCTCGTTGATGGCACCGTTGGCGGGAGCCTTCTTGTCGTCGATCGGGGCGCCCAGGAGCTCCTCGTCGGCGTCGGCGTGATGCGTCGGCGCGGCGGAGGTGCCCAGTAGGATGTCGTCTGGACCGTCGGGGCTAAAGACCATCTGCAGCAGCTGCGAGAGGTCTTCCTCGTCGGCAACGTCATCGTTGTTCTCGAGGATGTAGAGCAGGTCGTGGGCCTCCAGGCCGTCACGGAGCTCCTCGATCGCCTTGGCACCAATACCATCGATGCGCAGCAGATCCTCCTCGGACTTGCCGACCAGGTCGCCGACCGTCTCGATGCCGACCTCGCTGAACTTGTTGGTCCAGCGCTGCGACACGCCCAGGTCGTCGAACAGGTACAGGCGAGCCTTCTCGGCGGAGATGGTGTGGCCGTTGCGGGTGAACGAACCGTCAGCACCACCAAACTCGTCGTAGCCGGCCCAGTCGAGCTGCTGCGGGAGCTGCTCGTCCAGGTCCTTGAGCTCCACCGGAGCCCACTCGGGCAGCGACTTGGCGTTGGGCGAAGCCGGACCGTCGATGTCAACATAGCCGTCGGCCGTACGATACGTCAGCTTGGCGTTGGCGTACGGCTTGAGGCCGGTACCGGCCGGGATCTTCTTACCGACGATGACGTTGGACTTAAGGTCGAGCAGGTGGTCGACCTTGCCCTCGATGGCAGCCTCGGTAAGGACGCCGGCGGTACGGATGAACGAAGCGCTCGACAGCCAGGAGTCGATGTTGGACGCGACCTTGAGCGTACCCAGGATGACGGGCTCGGCCACGGGAGCCTGACCGCCCAGACGGGCAACGCGCTCGACCTCGTCGGCGAACTCGTAGCGGTCGACGTACTGACCAAGCAGGTACTTGGAGTCGCCGGGGTTAGTGATCTGAACGCGACGCAGCATCTGACGTGCGAGCACCTCGATGTGCTTGTCGTTCAGGTCGACGCCCTGGCTGGTGTAGACGTCCTTGACGCTCTCGACGAAGGTGTGCATCGTCGACTCAATGTCGGTCAGCTTGCGCAGGTTGCGGAAGTTGACGAAGCCCTTGGTGATCTGGTCGCCGGCGCGAACCTCGCAGCCGTCCTCGATCTCGGGCATAAAGCGCACCGATGCGGGAACGCGACGCTCGTCGAGGACACGGGTGTGATCCTCGGAGTCGGTGAGCGTCAGCACGTACTCGGACTTCTCGGGCTTAATCGAGAGGTGACCGGAGTACGGAGCCAGCTCGGCCTCGCGACCCAGAATCTTCTCGTTGACGTTGCCGACGATATCGAACATACGGCTGACCGTAGGCAGACCCTGCGTAATATCGTCGACGCCAGCAACGCCGCCGGAGTGAATGGTACGCATCGTAAGCTGCGTACCGGGCTCGCCGATGGACTGGGCGGCAATAATGCCGACCGCGGTACCGATAGCGACCGGACGACGGGTGGAAAGATCCCAGCCGTAGCACTTCTGGCACACGCCGTACTTGGAGCGGCAGGTGAGCAGCGCGCGAAGCTTGACCTTCTTAAGGCCCGCATCGACCATCTTCTGGATGTCGGCGACCTTCTCGATGTAGCCGTCCTGCTCAAAGAGCACGGTGCCATCGGGAGCCACGACGTCCTCGATGAAGCAACGGCCGACGAGGTCGGTGTTGAGATCGGCGGTGCCGGGGATGATGAGGTTGTAGGTAACGCCCTCGTGCGTACCGCAGTCCTCCTCGCGGACGATGACGTCCTGGGCCACGTCGACCAGACGACGGGTCAGGTAACCAGAGTCCGAGGTGTGGGATGCGGTATCGACCAGGCCCTTACGGGCGCCGTAGGTCGAAATGAAGTACTCGAGCGGCAGCAGGCCCTCGCGGAAGTTCGCCTTAATGGGAAGGTCGATCGTCTCGCCGGACATGTCTGCCATCAGGCCACGCATGCCGCCGAGCTGACGCAGCTGGGTCTTAGAACCACGGGCGCCGGAGTCGGCCATCATGTACAGCGGGTTCTCCTCGTCGAACATGTCGAGCATGAGCGCTGCGACCTTATCGGTACAAGCGGTCCACTCGTTAACGACTTCGATGTGGCGCTCCGTCTCGTTGATGAAGCCCTCCTCGAAGTACTCGTTGATCTGGTCGACGTTGGCCTGGGCGCGATCGAGCAGCTCCTGCTTCTCGGCAGGGATGAGAGCGTCCCACACCGAGATGGTGAGGCCGGCGCGGGTAGCGTAGTGGAAGCCGGAGTACTTGATGGCGTCGAGGATCGGGCCAACCTTGGCCTCGGGGTAACGATCGCAGCAGTCCGCAACCAGCTTGGCCACGTCGCCCTTGACCATCTTGTAGTTCATGAACTCATAGTCTTCGGGCAGGCACTGGCGGTTGAAGATGATGCGGCCGATAGAGGTCTCGAAGCGCGCGGTCTTGTTGCCGGTGACGTCGTAGTCGACAAACTCGTTCTTGCCGTTCTTGACGCGGAAGATACGGGTGCCGTCCTCGTTGATGACGTTGGCATCGGCAGCGGACACGCGGACCTGGATCTTGGCCTGCATGTCGACCTCGGAGCGGCAGTCATAGGCGTGCAGCGCGTCGTCGAAGCTCGAGAACACGTGGTTCTCGCCCGGCAGACCCTCGCGAACCTGGGTGAGGTAGTACACACCGATGATCATGTCCTGCGAAGGGATGTTGACCGGCTTGCCGGATGCCGGCGAGCGCAGGTTGTTCGCAGAGAGCATGAGCACGCGGGCCTCGGCCTGAGCCTGGCTGGACAGCGGCACGTGGACAGACATCTGGTCGCCGTCGAAGTCGGCGTTGAAGGGCGAGCAGACCAGCGGATGCAGGTGGATAGCCTTGCCCTCGACCAGCACCGGCTCAAAGGCCTGGATGGACAGACGGTGCAGGGTCGGTGCACGGTTGAGCAGCACGACGCGGCCGTCGATGACCTCTTCGAGGATGTCCCACACAAAGGTGGCACCGCGGTCGATAGCGCGCTTGGCGCCCTTGATGTTCTCGACCTTGCCAAGCTCGACCAGGCGCTTCATGACGAAGGGCTTGAAGAGCTCCAGCGCCATGGTCTTGGGCAGACCGCACTGGTGCAGCAGCAGCTTGGGGTCGGTAACGATGACCGAACGGCCGGAGTAGTCGACACGCTTGCCCAGCAGGTTCTGACGGAAACGGCCCTGCTTGCCCTTGAGGGCCTCGGCGAGCGACTTGAGCGGGCGACCGCCACGGCCAGAGACCGGGCGACCACGACGGCCGTTGTCGAACAGGGCGTCCACGGACTCCTGGAGCATGCGCTTCTCGTTGTTCACGATGATCGCAGGGGCGTCCAGGTCGAGCAGGCGCTTGAGTCGGTTGTTACGGTTGATCACGCGACGATACAGGTCGTTGAGGTCGGACGCGGCGAAGCGGCCGCCGTCGAGCTGGACCATCGGGCGCAGATCGGGCGGAATGACCGGGATGACGTCCAGGATCATGTTCGCGGGGCTGTTGCCACCCTTCAGGAAGGCGTCAACGACCTCGAGGCGCTTGACGGCCTTCTCGCGCTTCTGCTTCTGGGAGTCCTCGTCGGCGATGATGGCCTTGAGCTTCTCGGCCTCGGAGGGGAGGTCGATGGCAGCGAGCAGGTCGCGGACGGCCTCGGCACCCATACCACCCTTGAAGTACATGGAGTAGTAACGGGTCATCTCACGGAACAGCGGCTCATCGGAGATGAGGTCGCGCTCGGTGAGCTTCATGAAGGCGTTGAAGGCGTCCGTACGGAGCTGCTTCTCGTCCTTGCACTCTTCCTCGATGTCGACGATGCCGGAGGCGATCTCCTCGGGGGTCAGCGGCTCCTCGTCGGAGAACTCGTCAAAGTTCTCGGGGTTGCCCTGCTCCTTGAGGGACTCGATCTGGCGGGCGCACTCGGCATCGATCTCTTCCAGATCGGCGGCGAGCTCCTCGCGCAGGTCGTCAGCGTCGGCCTCGCGAGCCTCGTAGTCGACCTCGGTGATGATGTAGCTGGCAAAGTACAGAACCTTCTCGAGGTCCTTGGACTTGATGTCGAGCATACGGCTCATCGGGAAGCTCGTGGGGCTCTTGAAGTACCAGATGTGGGACACGGGAGCGGCGAGCTCGATGTGACCCATGCGGTCGCGACGCACCTTGGCCGAGGTGACCTCGACGCCGCAGCGCTCGCAGACGATGCCCTTAAAGCGGATGCCCTTGTACTTGCCGCAGGAGCACTCCCAGTCCTTGGCGGGACCGAAGATCTTCTCGCAGAACAGGCCGTCCTTCTCGGGCTTGAGGGTACGGTAATTGATGGTCTCCGGCTTCTTGACCTCACCGTGCGACCAGGAACGGATCTGGTCGGCGGAGGCAAGGGAGATCTTTACCGAGTCAAAATCAGTAGCTTCGAAATCTGCCACAGTCAACTACTCCTTATCAGTGGTCGTGGCGGCGACAGCCTCGGGTGCCTCGGCGGTCTCGGCATCCTGGGCCTCGACGTCGGCGTCAACGCCGGCGAGCGCAGCCAGGTCGTCGAGAGCGGAGGTCTCCTCGGCGGTCACAGGGGCGGAGGCTTCCTCGTCGGCATCGTGCATGGGCTCGATGTCCAGTGCGAGGGAGCGAATCTCCTTGACGAGAACCTTGAAGGACTCGGGGATACCCGGGACCGGGACGTTCTCGCCCTTGACGATGGACTCGTAGGTCTTGACGCGGCCCACGGTATCGTCGGACTTGACGGTCAGGATCTCCTGCAGGACGTTGGAAGCACCGTAAGCGTACAGTGCCCAAACTTCCATCTCGCCGAAGCGCTGGCCGCCGAACTGAGCCTTGCCGCCCAGAGGCTGCTGGGTAACCAGGCTGTAGGGGCCGGTCGAACGGGCGTGGATCTTGTCGTCGACCATGTGGCCGAGCTTGAGGATGTAGGACGTACCCACGGTAATGGGCTCACGGAACTCCTCGCCGGTGCGGCCGTCGAACAGACGGGTCTTGCCGCGCTCGTCAAGCTGGGTGACGAACTCGGGGCGCATGTGATCGCCAAAGGCAGCGGTGGCCTTGTTGAGCATGTTCTTGTTAGCACGACGGATGACCTCGGCGATCTCGTCCTCCTTGGCGCCGTCGAAGACGGGCGTCGCGGTGAAGAACGGACCGGGGACGTACTTGTCGGAGTCGGCCTGCTCGGTATCCCAACCGCACGCAGCAGCCCAGCCAAGATGGCACTCGAGCAGCTGGCCGACGTTCATACGCGAAGGAACGCCCAGCGGGTTGAGGATAACGTCGATCGGGGTACCGTCAGCCATGTAGGGCATGTCCTCGACCGGCAGAACGTTACAAATAACACCCTTGTTGCCGTGGCGGCCGGCGATCTTATCGCCCTGCTGAATCTTACGACGCTGGGCGACGTAGACGCGCACCTGCTCGTTGACGCCGGGAGCCAGGTCGTCGCCGTTCTCGCGGCTAAAGCGGACGACGTCGATGACGCGGCCATAAGCGCCGTGAGGCATCTTAAGGGAGGTGTCGCGGACGTCGTGGGCCTTGGCACCGAAGATGGCGCGCAGCAGGCGCTCCTCAGCAGTCAGAGCGCTCTCGCCCTTAGGCGTGACCTTGCCGACCAGGATGTCGCCAGGGCCGACCTCGGCGCCGATACGGATGATGCCGTCCTCGTCGAGGTTGGCAAGCATGTCCTCGGAGAGGTTCGGGATCTCGCGGGTGATCTCCTCGGGGCCGAGCTTGGTGTCGCGGGCGTCGATCTCGTGACGGGTGATGTTGATGGTCGTCAGCAGGTCCTCGGCCACCAGGCGCTCGGACACGACGATACCGTCCTCGTAGTTAAAGCCTTCCCACGGCATGTAGGCCACGGTGAGGTTCTGGCCCAGTGCGAGCTCGCCGTGATCGGTCGAAGGACCGTCGGCCAGAGGCTCGCCCTGCTCAACGGTATCACCGACGCGCACGAGCGGACGGTGGTTGATGCAGGTGGACTGGTTGGAGCGCTGGTACTTGGCCAGGTGATACTCGTCCATGCCGCCGGCATGCTTGACGATGATCTTGGAGGCGTCGGCAAAGATGACCTCGCCGGCGTTCTTGGCCAGGGTGACCTCGCCGGAGTCCAGAGCGGCGCGACGCTCCATGCCGGTACCGACATAGGGAGCGGCGGGGTGAACCAGCGGCACGGCCTGACGCTGCATGTTAGCGCCCATCAGCGTACGCTTGGCGTCGTCGTGCTCCAGGAACGGAATCAGCGTGGCTGCGACGGAGAGCATCTGACGCGGCGAGACGTCCATGTAGTCGACGTCCTCGACGGGCACGTCGGCGGGGGCGCCGAAGGAGCCGTCGAAGTCGCGGGTACGGGCGATCACGGTGTGCGGACGGACGATCTTGCCCTCGGCATCGGTCGTGATGAACTCGTTGGTCTTGGGATCGAGCGGCGTGTTGGCCGGCGCGATGACGTGCTTCTCTTCCTCGTCAGCGGTCATCCAGTCGATCTGGTCGGTGGCAACGCCGTTCTCGACGCGACGGAACGGGGCCTCGATGAAGCCGTACTCGTTGACGCGGGCGTAGAGGGCGAGCGAGCCGATCAGGCCGATGTTGGGGCCTTCGGGGGTCTCGATCGGGCACATGCGGCTGTAGTGCGAATTGTGAACGTCGCGGACGGCCGTCGGCACGTTGGTGCGGCGGCTGGAGCCGGACTTGTGGCCGGCAAGACCGCCAGGGCCGAGTGCGGACAGACGGCGCTTGTGGGTCAGACCGGTCAGGGGGTTCGCCTGGTCCATGAACTGCGAGAGCTGCGAGGAACCGAAGAACTCCTTGATGGAGGCCACGATCGGGCGGATGTTGATGAGCGACTGCGGGGTGATCTCGTCGATGTCCTGGGAGCTCATGCGCTCACGGACGACGCGCTCCATACGGCTCATGCCGATACGGAACTGGTTGGCGACGAGCTCGCCGACGGTACGGATGCGGCGGTTGCCGAAGTGGTCGATGTCGTCGACCTTGAAGCCCTGCTCGCCGGCAGCGAGGGACAGCAGGTAACGCAGCGTCGCGACGATATCCTCGTCGGTGAGCACCGTGACCTCCTCCTCGGTGGTGAGGTTGAGCTTCTTGTTGACCTTGTAACGACCGACGCGGGCCAGATCGTAGCGCTGCGGGTTAAAGAGCAGGCCCTCGAGCAGGCTGCGGGAAGCGTCCACGGTGGGAGGCTCGCCCGGGCGCAGACGACGGTAGATCTCGATGAGGGCGTCCTCGCGAGTGAGGGCGGTGTCGCGCTCCAGGGTGCGCTTAATCACATCGGAGTTGCCGAGCAGCTCGATGATGTCGTCGTTGGTGACGGCAATGCCAAGGGCGCGCAGGAACATCGTGGCGCTCTGCTTGCGCTTACGGTCGATGGAGACCATGAGCTGGTCGCGCTTGTCGACCTCAAACTCAAGCCAGGCACCGCGGGACGGGATGATCTGGGCCTTGTAGATCTGCTTGCCCGAATCCATCTCGGAGCTGTAGTACACGCCCGGGGAGCGGACGAGCTGCGAGACGACGATGCGCTCGGTACCGTTGATGATGAAGGTGCCTTGATCGGTCATCATGGGGAAGTCGCCCATGAAGACGAGCTGCTCCTTGATCTCGCCGGTCTCCTTGTTGGTGAGACGGACGTCGGTCAGAAGCGGAGCCTGATAGGTCATATCCTTCTCGCGGCACTCCTCGACGGTGTGCGCGGGGTCGCCGAACTGATGCTCGCCGAAGGTAACCTCGAGAACATGGTTCTGGCTCTGGATGGGGCTGGATTCCTTGAACGCCTCACGAAGACCCTCGTCCTTAAAACGCTCAAAGGATTCCCTTTGAACAGAGATAAGGTTGGGGAGCTCCATGGCCTCCGGGATTTTCCCGAAGCTGACGCGCTTGCGCTCAGTGGCAGTGTATGCGTAGGTCACCAGGTTTTTCCTCCTTCACGGAAATGCTCGGTGGGTTGGCGAGGCATAGCTTCGCCAGTTATCGCAACCTAATAGTTTATCAGGTACCGACCGTTGGGCAAGAAAAGCCTTGACGCGATT
Source organism: Collinsella aerofaciens (assembly GCA_030841765.1). Classification (GTDB taxonomy): domain Bacteria; phylum Actinomycetota; class Coriobacteriia; order Coriobacteriales; family Coriobacteriaceae; genus Collinsella; species Collinsella aerofaciens_AV. Next base: position 8,278 of record JAUUSS010000072.1, read on the forward strand.
GAGTTTTTGGAGTAGCAAAGTTTTTCGACAGAAAACACGCAGGTAGATGTATGTATATCGAACATCTGTTCATATATTTTCTGTGAACAGAGAGCCAACAATCGCAGCTCTTATAAAAAACGGGCGCGAACCGAGGTCCGCGCCCGTAAATGTCGATGTCCGAAGGCTTACTTGCGCATCAATCCGCCGCGCTCGTCGATGGCGTCCCAGAAGGCATCGGCAAAGCGGGGATCGCTTGCAGCCATGAGGGCGTTGGTGGCCATCCAGCCAGAGGGAGTGCCGGTGTCGTAGCCCGACAGCGGGTCGATGACGACGGCATACATGGCCTCACGGTCGAGCGAACGGGCCATGGCGTCGGTGAGCTGGATCTCGCCGCCCTTGCCGGCCTGCTGATCTGCCAGCAGGTCCATGACCAGCGGGCTCAGCAAGTAGCGACCGACGATGTACAGGTTGGACGGAGCCGCCTCGGGAGCGGGCTTCTCGACCAGACCGCCGATGCGCCAGACAGCGCCCGGCTCTGCATCGGCAACGTCCTCGGCGCCCTCGAGCGAACCGACGCGCTCGCCGGCGATAACGCCGTAGCGGCTGACTTCCTCGGGCGAGCAAGCAGCGACGGCGATAACCGAAGCTCCACCGTGCTCCTTGGAAACGGCGAGCATCTTGTCGCAGATGTCGCGATTAGGCACAACGTAGTCGCCCAGAAGAACCAGGAAGTTCTCCCCTGCCACGGCGTCGGCAGCAGAGCGGATAGCATGGCCGAGGCCCTTGGGCTCGTACTGATAACGGAAGTCGACCGGCATACCGCCAGCGTGGGCGACGGCATCGGCATAGGCGTTCTTGCCGCGCTCGCGCAGCAGGTTCTCGAGCGAGCGATCGGGCTGGAAGTAGTTCAGTAGCTCGGGCTTACCGGGAGAAGTAACGATGATGGCGTCGTCGACTTCCTCGGGGTCGAGCGCCTCCTCGACGACGTACTGAATGACGGGCTTGTCGAGCACCGGCAGCATCTCTTTGGGCGTGCACTTGGTGCCAGGCAGAAAACGCGTGCCAAGACCGGCGGCGGGGATGATTGCCTTCATGTTATTCAAAGATCCTTTCGCAGGCGCAAAAGCGCCCCATGCGTGCGGCACACAGCCGCAGACCAAATTGCGATACCTAAGCATCTTACCGCTGGAACTATATGTCGCTACAAGGCAGAGACAATTCTTCAGCAGGTCAACGCAAATTATTGCTCGAATGGTGCAATTTTATTGCCCAACGGCAGGGTGCCCGATACGACGCAAATCACAGAACATGGCAGTTTGAACTACCGATGTCGAGGGACCGAAAAACAAAAAAGACGGGGCTCGCAATGCGAACCCCGTCTACAAAGAAATCTGGCGAGAAAGCCTAATTACTTGAGGGTGACAGCAGCGCCAGCAGCCTCGAGCTTCTCCTTGGCAGCCTCGGCGTCCTCCTTCTTGGCACCCTCGAGAACAGCCTTGGGAGCGCCCTCGACGACCTCCTTGGCCTCCTTCAGGCCAAGGTTGGTGAGCTCACGGACGGCCTTGATGACCTGGATCTTGTTGTCGCCGAAGCCCTCGAGCACGACGTCAAACTCGGTCTTCTCCTCGGCCTCAGCAGCGCCAGCAGCGGGAGCGGCGACAACAGCGGCAGGAGCAGCGGCGGAAACGCCGAAGGTGTCCTCGATAGCCTTAACGAGCTCGGAAGCCTCGAGAAGGGTCATTTCCTTAAGAGCATCGATGATCTCATCGGTGGTAAGCTTAGCCATTTCTAAGTCCTTTCGGTTTCCGTGCGGATGCACGGAGATCAGTTAAAACACGGCGCGAATGCGCCAGGGGTGCGGCGTTGCCGCCGCGGGTGAAAACAGCGACTAGGCTGCCTTCTGCTCGGAGACCTGCTGGATCGAACGAGCGAGACCAGAGGAAACGCCGTTGACGCAGACAGCGATGTCGCGAGCGAAACCGGAGATGAGACCGGCGATCTGGCCGAGAAGCTGATCCTTGGTGGGCAGTTCGGCGATAGCCTTAACATCATCAGCGGAAACGGCCTTGCCGTCGGAGATACCGCCCTTGATCTCAAGGACGCCCTTGGACTTAGCGGAGAAGTCCTTAAGGGCCTTAGCGGCCTCGACCGGCTCGGACTCGTAGAACACATAAGCGACGGGGCCGGCGAGAATCTCGTCGAGCTCGGGCTGCTCCTGGTTCTTGAGAGCGATCTTGACCAGGTTGTTCTTGTAGACCTTCATCTCGGCGCCGCACTCGCGAAGCTGATGACGCAGCTCCTGAGCCTGCTTAACCGTCAGACCGTTGTAGTTGACGACGAACAGACCGGCGTTCTCAGCGATACGGGACTCGATCTCTGCAACCTTGTCGATTTTGTACTGCTGGGGCATGAATTACACCTCCTCGAATTCTTTCCGGGCACGGTCCGCCACAAGGACGTGACGGGGGCATGTCCAAAAAGAAAGCCCCCGCGCTGCATGAGCGACGGGGGCGAGAAGACATATCTACTCGACCACCTCGGCTGGCGGGATATCCCATTAAGCTCGCGGGTAAGACCCGTTTGCGCCGGCTGTCTCTGGCAGCGGATTCGTGCGTGAACCGAAAGTATTATGGCGGGGACCCCGGCGTCGGTCAACGGAAAACCGGGCTGCACACAATTCCACCATCCGACACGCTCCGCCGAAGGCCAGGCGCAAGGTTTCCGCTCGGTCAGGTCCTGGGCTCGCTCGGAAAGCACATTAAGTGCTTTCCGGCTCGTGCGGAATCTACGGAAACCTTGCGCCTGGCCTTCGGCGGCGCGTGCCTGCGTCAACTATGGGGCAGACCGGTTTTACGTTGACCGACGCGCCCCACGCATAATCCTTATGTCGGTAGGCTGATGCGTTGCGTCCCTGATGGCTACAGGGTTGAAACGAAGGTGGACAGGCGGTGGAGGCCTTCGTCTAGGTCTTTGTCGGAGACGCAGTAGCTTAGGCGGATATGGCCTTCGGTTCCGAAGCAGTTTCCGGGAACTAGGGCTACGTTGGCCTCTTTGATGGCTTTGATGCAGAAGTCTTCGCTGGTTAGGCCGAACTTTTTGATGCTCGGGAAAGTGTAGAAGGCTCCTGCGGGCTCTACTACGTCGAGGCCCATGTTGTTGAGGGCTGTAAGAACGCGTTCGCGGCGGGCTCGGTAGACGTTGAGCATGGGGGTGGGGTCGACGGTGAGGGCTCGGACTGCGGCGTCCATCTCGAAGGAGACGGCGCTCGATACCAAGTATTGGTGGGCCTTTGCGATCTCGGCGATGACGGGGGCGGCTGCCGCGAGCCAGCCCAGGCGCCAGCCCGTCATGGCCCAGGGCTTGGAGAAACTCTCGATGATGACCGTCTGCTCGCGCAGTTCCGGGTGGCGTTGGGCAAAGCGCTCGTAGCCGTCCACGTAGACCAAGCGGTTGTAGACGTCGTCGCAGACTACGTAGATGCCCGCCTGCTCTGCCACGCGCGCCACGGCATCGAGCGATGCCGCGTTGAGAATGCAGCCCGTGGGATTGTTGGGCGAGCAGATGACGATGGCCTTGGTCGCCGGCGTCACGCAAGCACGAAGCGCGTCCTCGTCAATCTGAAATTGCGCAGACTCCGTATCCAAAAAGACCGCTTTGGCGTGATTGGCCACGACGATGCTCTCGTATAGGCCAAAGGCCGGCGTGGGGATAATGACCTCGTCGCCAGGGTTGAGCATGGCCATAAACGTGGCCGACAGGGCCTCGGTCGCGCCATCGGTCAGGATGACCTCGTCTGCCGAAAACGCAAGGCCCGCGTCGCCCATATATGCGGACAGTGCCTCGCGCAGGGCGGGGCGGCCGTTGTTGGGCGGATAGTGCGTGTCACCGCGGCCCAGCGCGGCGGTCACCTCGGCGCTAATCACGTCGGGCGTGGGAAAATCGGGCTCGCCAAGCGCGAGCGCGATGCACCCAGGATGCTGGGCGGCGAGTGCGTTAATCCGGCGGATACCGGAGGGCTTAAGCGTGGCAAGCGAGGTATTCCTTTATGTGGCCGTCAAATTCTAAAAATGCCAATCCGTTTCCTGACAGA
>JAUUSS010000073.1 GCA_030841765.1 Collinsella aerofaciens
CCATCCCCCCCCGGACCCCAACACCACGCGGGTGCGGGGCGCTGCGCCGTCGCTGCTGCACCCCACGCGCGGCGAGTACCCGCGCTTCCCCCCCCGGGCGCCCGGTTCCCTGGCGGGGCGCACCTCCGTTGCGATTTCGAAAGGTTGGGTTCACGAGCCATGCCAAGTGCTCAGGAGCTACAACATCAATTTGGTGAATATCGAGGCGCCATGCCCCGTCCATCAGATTTCGATCTCTTTTGGAAGGATCGCATGGCCGAGGCCGACGCCGTCGGGCTTGACTATGCGATCGAGACGGCATCGGTCACCGATGCCGCGACCTGCCAGCTTTTCGACCTCTGGTATACCGGCATGTGTGGCGCTCGCCTGCATGCCAAGTACCTTAAACCCGTCTCGGACGAGCCCGTGCCATTGGTGCTTCAGTTTCATGGGTATCCGGGTGCAAGCCGCAGCTGGTTTGAGCAGGCGTCGTTTGCGGGCATGGGCATGGCACTCATCGCCCTCGACTGCCCCGGCCAAGGAGGTCCCTCCGAGGACATTGGTGGATTTGAGGGCACAACGGTTGCCGGGCATATCGTCGCCGGCATCGACGGCGACCCGGCCAACCTCTACTATGTCCGCTTACACCAAGATATTCGAATCCTGTGCCGTATTGTTCGTGAGCTCGAGGGCATCGATCTTGCCCGTGTGTTTGTGAACGGCGCGTCGCAGGGCGGCGGTTTGGGTATTGCGACCTGTGCGCTTAATAGCGAGCTTATCAATCGTGCCGCCATCCTCTATCCCTTCCTGTCGGATTTCCGCCTGGTCTGGGATTTGGATGCCGACGACATTGCCTACGAAGGCCTGCGCTATTGGTCTCGCTGGTTTGATGAGGACTCGACTCGTATTGACGAAGCCTATGCCAAGCTGGCGTACTTCGATTCCAAGAACTTTGCCCCTATGGTCAAATGCCCCGTGCTGTTTGGCACTGGCACAGCCGATATCGTCTGTCCGCCAGCGACGCAGTTTGCGGTCTATAACAACCTGACCTGCGAAAAGCGTCATGAGTTCTTTGAAGGCTTTGGCCACGAGGAGATTCAGGATTTTGACGATTTGATCATTCCGTTTTTCTGCAAGGGAGGGGAGGCTCATGTCTAAGTGCGAGAGCAATGTTGACGAGCTGATTGTCCCCGGGCTCGTGGGAATTCCTGGAACGGTTTCGTCAAGGCTCGCAGAATATCGGGACTGGCGCGGTGATGTCCAAGCAGATGTTTCTGATTTAGAGACATGCGCTTCGAATCTTGAGATTCAAGGCTTGGCCATTACGGCGATTGACTTTGTTAACCCCTGCGCCCGTTACTCGGAGGTCTCCTTTGAGCTCGGTGACGATGCGATTCACGCTCGTTTGATCGAGCCTGTCGGTCGTGCCCGAGTATCTGAGCGCGTGCCGCTGTGCCTGATGTTCCACGACATCGATCGGCCTGTGCGCGGCTGGCATCACATGACGAGATTTGCCGCCATGGGGTATGCCGTCCTCGCGCTGGATGACGATGTTGCTGGTGCGGACGACCTGCAGCGGGGGATTTCTTCGTCCGCTTTTGTCGAGCGCGTCCGTTGGGGTTGCGCGTTGGCGAAGGTGGCGCGCAATCTTGATGGCATGGACCCCGACCGCATCTTTGCATGGGGCGAGGGCCTTGGCGGCGGAGTCGCGCTGGCGGTTTCTGCTCTGGACGAGCGGGGCCTCGCCTGCACGGCGGTTGCCAATCCAATTCCCGGTGGCCTTGAGGCGCTGTCGTCTCGGGTGCGCGGATCGGTGCTCATGGGCACATCGCTCATGGATGCCGCGAGCGACCCCAAGGGCCAGTTTGCCGTATTCAACGGTCTTGAGTGTGACCGGAGGCATATCGTCTATGCCAAATACGCTCACGAGCGCATCAATGCGTTCGAAAACGAAGTCGTCGACTTCTTTAACCAAACGTTCTACCCGTGTTCTTTGGCCTAGGCGGCCTGGACACTGCCAACAAGAGTGGGCGGCATAGGGCTGCCCGCCAGACAACTAAGGAGATTCTTGTGGCAACTCAGAAATTCACCGGCGTTATCCCTCCCGTCGTTGTTCCCGATACCGAAGATCACCAGCTCGACGTTGCCTCCTTTGAGCGCAGCATCAACCGCATGATCGATGCCGGCGTCGATGGCTTGTTCTTCCTGGGCTCCTCGGGCGAGGTCGTCTTCTCCACCGACGAGCGTCGCCGTCAGATCATCGCCGAGGCCGTCCGTATCGTCGACCACCGCGTTCCCGTTCTGGTCGGCATCATCGACACCGAGACCGAGCGCATGATCGAGCACGGTAAGGTCGCTCAGGAGCTGGGCGCCGATGCTCTCGTCGCCACCTGCCCGTTCTATGCCCTGCAGGGCATGACCGAGGTCGAGGAGCACTTCCGCATCCTGCATGAGGAACTCGACCTGCCCATCTTCGCCTACGACATCCCCGTGTGTGTCCACACCAAGCTCCCCTGGAAGCTCCTTGCCAAGCTCGGTGCCGAGGGCGTTCTGGCCGGCGTCAAGGATTCCTCGGGTGATGACATCTCGTTCCGCTACCTCGTTCAGGAGAACGAGAAGAACGGCCATCCGATGAGCATCCTCACCGGTCACGAGGTTGTTGTCGACGGCGCTTACCTCGGTGGCGCCGACGGTTCCGTCCCGGGTCTCGCCAACGTTGAGCCCGAGGGCTACGTGCGTCAGTGGAAGGCCGCTCAGGCTGGTGACTGGGCTACCGTCAAGGCCGAGCAGGATCGCCTCAATGAGATTTCGCATATCTGGGATGTCACCTCGGGCGTCCAGGGCTATGCCGGTGGCGTCGGCGCCTTCAAGACCGCTATGAACCTCATGGGTATCTTCGACAGCCCGACCATGCCGCGCCCGGTGAAGGCCATGACCGGCGAGAACGTCGAGGCTATTAAGAAGGTCCTCCAGGACAACGGTCTCCTGTAAAGCTTCCCCGGGCACCCGATCTTGGGGCTCAAGCGGTCGAGCGTGACCCATTAGGTCAACGCCCGACCGCTTTCACCCCAACCTCGGACACCCGGGAAACCTTTACCAAGCTGCGGCGATAACGCAGCCTTCATTTCCTGTAGTTGTTTTTATCTCCTAAGGAGAGCGACATGGAGAACAAGTACGTCTGCTCTGTCGATATCGGCGGAACTAAGATCGCGACTGCCATCATGGAGTACCCGGCTGACGGTAGTGTGCCCCGTCCCGTCTTTGAGGCCGAGGTTCCCACCGAGGCCCAAGAGGGCGGCGAGGCCGTCTTCCAGCGTATCGAGGCGTCCATCAAGGCCGCTCTCGAGGCGAATCCCGATGTCGAGGTCCTTGGCGTCGGTATCGGCGCCGCCGGCGTCGTCGATCCCAAGACGGGCGCCATCGCGTATGCCAATGAGATCATGCCCGGCTGGTCCGGCGTTCAGTTGGGGCCGCGTCTGCGCGAGGACCTCGGTCTTCCCGTTGCCGTTGTGGGCGACGTGCAGGCTCATGCTCTGGGCGAGGCCCACTGGGGCGTCGGCAAGGGCAAGTTCTCCGTCTTGTGTCTTGGCATCGGCACGGGCATCGGCGGCGCATATGTCGAGAGCGGCCGCGTGATGCAGGGCTTCCATGGTGCTGCCGGTCATATGGGCCACATTGAGTGTTCGGCTGCCGCCGGCATTCCCTGCGCCTGCGGGCGTTCCGGCCATCTGGAGTCGGTTGCTTCGGGCACTTCCATTGGTCGAATGTACGATGAGCGTTTTGGCCGCGTCGACCCCAGCCGTCCTTCGGTCGGTCGCGATGTGAACGATCTGTGCCGTGCGGGCGACGCAAAGGCGACCGAGGTCATCCATGACGCCGGCTTTGCGCTGGGGGCCAGCTTGGGCTCGCTCGCTAACATCCTGGACCCTGAGGTCATCGTGCTTTCGGGCGGCGTGATTCACCAAGGTCCCGATTGGCGTTCGCAGACGTGGAAGGATTCGGTGCACAAGGGCTATGCCAGCCAGGCGCTCGATCCGCTTCAGGACACGCCGATCCTCATCGGTTCTCTGGAGGGCGATGCTCCGCTCATCGGTGCCGCCGAGCATCTTCTTGCTTCGTTGAAGTAAACATAACTACCAAGTGTGCCTTCTGAGGTGCCGCAGATTGACGTGAAAGAGGAGCGAAGCGTACTTCGGTACGCGAGCGACGGTTTGAACGTCAAGGTGCGGCGTCTCAGAAGGCTGTTTTGAGAAAGGTTGAGTCGAACATGACCGTTGATCCTTTGATCCAGTCCCTGAAGGGCAAGCTCGTCGTGAGCGTTCAGGCGTATATGGGCGAGCCGCTTCGTACGCCCGAGACCATGGCGCAAATGTCTCGCGCTTGCGAGCTCGGCGGCGCCGCCGCCATTCGCTGCCAGGGCCTTGCCGACATTGCCGCCATTAAGGGTCGCTGTGAGGTTCCCGTCATCGGCCTGTGGAAGGATGGGCACGAGGGCGTTTACATCACGCCGACGCTGCGTCACGCTCGCGCCTGCGTTGCTGCCGGTGCCGATATCGTGGCGATCGACGCCACCGATCGTCCGCGCCCCGATGGCAAGACGGTCGAGGATACCTTCCGCCCGCTGCACGAGGAGGGTGTGCTCCTGATGGCGGATTGTGCCACCATCGAGGATATTCGCCGTGCTGTTGATATGGGCTTTGACCTGGTATCCACCACGCTTTCTCACGGCGTCGCCGCCATCGACTGCACCATGGCCGATGGCCCCGACCTGCCGCTCCTGCGTCAGGCGACTGAGGAATTCCCCGGCCTTCCTATCATTTGCGAGGGTCGCGTGCATACGCCCGAGGAGGCTCGCGCCGCGATCGATGCTGGCGCCTGGGCCGTTGTCGTCGGCACCGCCATCACGCACCCCACGAGTATTACGAGTTGGTTCAAGGCTGCACTTGAGGCGTAAGACAGGCCTCGTATCCGCTCGGGGCGGTATACTCAATATAGGCAATTGACCGCGCGGGATCCGGGTTGCTGGGTCCCGCGCTTGTTTTCGGGAGGCAGCACATGCAAAAGGGAGATGCCATGGATGCGGCGGAGCGCTCGGAGCGCATCCCCGATATCGTCATCATCACCGGAATGTCCGGATCGGGCCGCACACAGGCCATGCACGTGTTCGAGGACATGGGCTATTTTTGCATCGATAACCTGCCTCCGCGTCTCATCGCCCAGCTTGCCGAGCTCGTCGGCATCAATACGGGCGTGGGCAGGCATCTCGCCGTCACCTGTGACCTGCGCAGCCAGGGCTTGTTCGATGAGCTGCTCGATGCCGTTGCCGCACTCGAGGAGCGCGAGATGAGCTGTGACATCGTGTTTCTCGAGGCCTCTGACGAGGTGCTGATCCGTCGTTATAGCGAAAACCGCCGCCGCCATCCCATTGCCAAGCCGGGGGAGACTACGGCCGATGCGATTCAGCGCGAGCGCCTGCAGCTGCAGGGTGTGCGCGACCGAGCCGATATGATCATCGACACGAGCCGCCTGCGTACCTCTGCCCTGCGCAACAAATTGCGCATGGCGTTCTCCGAGTTGTCCGACCAGCAGCTCATGGACGTTCACGTGTTCTCGTTTGGCTTTAAGCACGGTATGCCCGTTGAGGCGGACATTATGATCGACGTTCGCTTCCTGCCCAATCCGTTCTACGATCCCGAGATGCGCACCATGACCGGTCTCGATAAGAAGGTCTCCGACTTTGTTCTGGACCATCCCAAGACCCAGGAGTTCTGGAAAGCTTGGACGCAGCTGCTCGATACGGTGATGCCGGGCTATATCGCGGAGGGCAAGCCACAGCTTTCTATTGCCATCGGCTGCACGGGCGGTCAACACCGCAGCGTTGCCATCGCCGAGGCCACGGCACGTTATTTGGAAGGCGCTCAATATCACGTGAGCATTTCCCACCGCGACCTGTCGCGCGCCAACACGAAAGCATAGGCCTGCATGTCGTTTACCGCCGAGGTGCGTGACGAACTCGCGCGCTGCGAACCCGAATGTGAATACTGCGATTTGTCGACGCTTGCCGCCCTGACGCGTGTGAGCGGTACACTTTCGCTGGCCGGCTCCGGGCGGTATCGTTTGACGGTCGCGACCGAGACGGGCGCCGTCGCGCGCACGATGATCACACTGACGCATCGCATCCTTAAGCTCAAAACGGAATTCACCGTTCGTAAATCTGTATTGCATAAGGTTCGAAACTACCTCATCACCTTGCCTGATCAGCCAGACCTGGATAAGGCTCTGGTGCTGCTGGGCATCCTCGACCGCAGGGGAGGACTTGTCGCCGGCGTGCCCCGACATATCGTTGCCCGTCCCTGCTGCAGGCTTGCCTATATCCGCGGCGCGCTCATCGCGGGCGGCTTCGTGGCCGATCCACGCGGCGATTTTCATTTGGAGATCGCGGTGCAGGGCGAGCAATATGCCAAGGGGCTTTGCGATCTGTTGGAGCAGATTGGGGTCCATGCTCGTGTTAATGCGCGGCGGGGGTCATATGCCGTGTACATTAAGAGCGCCGAGGAGATCGAGCAGCTCCTAAAGCTGGTCGGCGCCAAGCGCAGCGTTGCCGAGATCGAGGAAGCGCGCGCGGTCAAATTGGTTAAGAACGACGTAAACCGTCGCGTGAACGCCGAGCTCGCCAACCAGACCAGAAGCGCCGGTGCCGCCCAGCATCAGCTTGCGTTGATCGATGAGCTCGAGCAGCGTGGCCTTCGCGATGCGCTTCCGGATGCCTTGGCGGTCTTTTGCGACCTGCGCGAGCGCTACCCCGATCTGTCACTGCGTGATTTGGGGGAGATGGCTGACCCTCCCTTGTCGAAGTCGGCCCTCTACCATCGTGTTTTACGGCTTGAAAAGCTCATTGAAGCAAACAGGTAGTTTGAAGTATCGACTTATATATGGATTTAACTGCTATTTTAGTCTTTAAAACGTTTTAACGTAAATTTGATTTTCAATTTCGAGCATTCTCGTGAAATTCAAGTCAAAAAAAAGGTATATTAGGCGAGTGGTTAGTTTGTGGGCCTCAACGGCGGGCGCTGTAGCTCGCGGGGGCCTTACGAAAGGAGACACAATGGCAGTAAAGGTTGCTATTAACGGCTTCGGTCGCATCGGTCGTCTGGCTTTCCGTCAGATGTTCGGTCATGAGGGCTCCGAGATCGTCGCTATCAACGACCTCACCTCTCCCGATATGCTCGCTTACCTGCTGAAGTACGACTCCACGCAGGGCAACTACGCTCGCGATCACGAGGTCGTTGCTGGCGAGGATTCCATCACCGTTGACGGCAAGGAGATCAAGATCTACAAGGAGGCCGACGCCAACAACCTGCCTTGGGGCGACCTCGACGTTGACGTCGTTCTCGAGTGCACCGGCTTCTACACCAGCAAGGCTAAGGCTCAGGCCCACATCAACGCTGGCGCCAAGAAGGTCGTCATCTCCGCTCCGGCTGGCAGCGATCTGCCCACCATCGTGTACAACGTCAACCATGAGACGCTGACCGCTGAGGACAACATCATCTCCGCTGCTTCCTGCACCACCAACTGCCTCGCCCCGATGGCCAAGGGTCTGAACGACTTCGCTCCCATCGTGTCCGGCATCATGACCACCATTCACGCCTGGACTGGCGACCAGATGCCGCTCGACGGCCCGCAGCGCAAGGGCAACAAGCGTCGTAGCCGCGCCTGCGCCGTTAACATCGTCCCCAACACCACCGGTGCTGCCAAGGCTATCGGCCTGGTTCTCCCCGAGCTCAACGGTAAGCTCATCGGTGCCGCCCAGCGCGTCCCGACGCCGACCGGCTCCATCACCAACCTCTACGCTGTCGTTGACAAGAAGGTCACCGTCGACGAGGTCAACGCCGCTATGAAGGCCTACGCTGCCACCATCTCCGAGACCTTCGGCTACAACGAGGACGACATCGTCTCCACCGACATCATCGGCGAGACCCACGGCTCCATCTTCGACGCCACTCAGACCATGTGCTCTGACCTCGGCAACGGTCAGACCCTCGTTCAGGTCACCTCTTGGTACGACAACGAGAACTCCTACACCTCTCAGATGGTCCGCACCATCAAGTACTTCGAGAAGTTCGTTGCTTAATTTAGCTTTTAGCGAATAGCTCGTTGAGCGTCTAAAGAAGGGCGCGGCCTTATAGGGCTTACACCCTAAGGTCGCGCCCTTTTTATAAGAAATCGTCTGCCGTAATGGGAGGCAGACACGTACGAAAGGTAGAAGCAAACATGGCCTTTACCAAGAAGACCGTTCGCGACATCGATGTCGACGGCAAGCGCGTTCTCGTCCGCGTTGACTTCAACGTGCCTATCAAGGATGGCGTCGTTGGCGACACCACCCGTATCAAGGCTGCCCTGCCCACCATCAACTATCTCGTTGAGCACAACGCTCGCGTCATCCTCATGAGCCACCTCGGCCGTCCCGAGGGCACCGGCTTCCAGCCCGAGCTCTCCCTTGAGCCTGTCGCCAAGAAGCTCGCCGAGCTCTCTGGTCTCGACGTTGCCTTTGTCGCCGACACCTACGGCGAGAAGGCTGCTGAGGCTGTTGCCGCCGTCGAGCCGGGCAAGGTCCTCGTTCTCGAGAACGTCCGCTTCGATAAGCGTGAGAAGAAGAACGATCCCGAGATCGCCAAGAAGCTCGCTTCCTATGGTGACGTCTTCGTTCTCGATGCCTTCGGCACCGCTCACCGCGCCCAGGGTTCCGTCGTGGGCCCCGCCGCTTACCTGCCTGCCGTCGCCGGCTTCCTGCTCGAGAAGGAGGTCGACACGCTGACCGGCATCTTCGCCGAGCCCGAGCGCCCCTTCGTCGCCATCGTCGGCGGTTCCAAGGTTTCCTCCAAGATCGGCGTTCTCGATCACCTCATCGACTCTGCTGACACCCTGATCATCGGTGGCGGTATGGCCTACACCTTCTTCCTGGCTCAGGGCCTGTCCGTCGGTCAGTCCCTCAAGGAAGAGGACTGGGTCGAGCGCGCTGGCGAGATGCTCAAGAAGGCCGAGGAGAAGGGCGTCAAGATCCTGCTCCCCATCGACAACCGCGTTGCCGATCACTTTGGCGAGGACGCTGTCCCCGAGGTTGTCGCTTCCGACGCTATCCCCGACGATCGTGAGGGTATGGACATCGGCCCCAAGACCGAGGAGCTTTACGCCGAGGCCGTCAAGGGCGCCAAGACTGTGTTCTGGAATGGTCCCATGGGCGTCTTCGAGTTCGACAACTTCGCTCACGGCACCCAGGCTATCGCCGAGGCTGTCGCCGAGGCCGACTGCACCTCGATCATCGGCGGTGGCGACTCTGTCGCAGCTGTCAACAAGTTCAACCTGGCCGACAAGATGAGCTGGATCTCCACCGGTGGTGGCGCTTCCATGGAGCTCGTCGAGGGTAAGGCCCTGCCCGGAGTGGAGGCGCTTCTCGATGCCTAATCGCACCCTTCTTATCGCTGGTAACTGGAAGATGAACAACGACGTCGCCGAGGCCGCCAAGCTCGCCGACGAGCTGGCTCAGGCTCTGCCCGAGGTTCCGGCCGGCGTCGAGGTGCTCGTCTGCCCTCCGACCATCGACATCACCACGGTTCATGACCGTATTCAGGCTGCCCCCATTGCCCTCGGTGCACAGAACGTGTACTGGGAGGCCAAGGGTGCCTTCACCGGTGAGTCCTCTTGCGACATGCTCAAGTCCGCTGGCTGCACCTACTGCATCATCGGTCACTCCGAGCGTCGCGACTACTTCCACGAGACCGACGAGGACCAGAACAAGAAGGCTAAGGCTCTCGTTGCCGCCGGCCTTGTTCCCGTCTTCTGCTGCGGCGAGTCCCTCGAGGTCCGCGAGGCTGGCACCTATGTCGAGCACGTCGTGAACCAGGTCAAGGCTGGCCTTGCTGGTCTTGAGATCACCTGCCCCAAGCAGGTCGTCGTCGCCTACGAGCCCATCTGGGCCATCGGCACCGGCAAGACCGCTACCGCCGAGGACGCTCAGGAGGTCTGCGGTGCTATCCGTGAGACCCTCAAGGAGATGTTCGGCGAGGAGCTCGCTAACGGCATCCGCGTGCTGTATGGCGGTTCCGCCAAGCCCGGCAACATCGCCGAGCTCGTCGCCAAGCCCGACGTTGACGGCGCCCTCGTGGGCGGCGCTTCGCTCAAGGCTGCCGACTTCGCCTCTATGGTCGTCAAGGCAGGCGAGTAGGACATATGGCACAACGTCATCTTCCTGCACTCCTGATTATCATGGATGGCTGCGGCCTTGCTCCGGCCGATGGCGAGAACGCCGTCGCCGCTGCCAAGACGCCCTTCCTTGATGGCCTGTACGAGAAGTACCCCCACACCACGCTCGGTGCTTCGGGCGAGGACGTGGGCCTTCCCGACGGCCAGATGGGTAACTCCGAGGTGGGTCACCTCAACATCGGTGCCGGCCGCATCGTGTTCCAGGAGCTTTCGCGCATCAACAATGCCATCAAGGACGGTTCCATCGCCAAGAACGAGGTTTTCGTCAAGGCTATGGACGATGTCAAGGCTGACGGTAAGACTCTCCACCTCATGGGCCTTATGAGCCCTGGCGGTGTTCATTCTCACATGAACCACGTCGAGGCTCTGGTCAAGATGGCTGCCGAGCACGGTGTCAAGACCGTTCGCGTCCACGCCTTCATGGATGGTCGCGACGTTGACCCGCAGTCCGGTGCCGGTTACATGAGTGAGTTCTGCGCTTTCCTGGCTAAGATCTCCGAGGAGACCGGTTGCGACGCTCGCGTTGCCACCGTCTCGGGCCGTTATTGGGCCATGGACCGCGATAATCGTTGGGAGCGCATCCAGCGCGCCTACGACGTCATGGTCAACGCGTCCGATGCTGATACCGACCCCGTTGCCGGTATCAAGGCCTACTACGAGAAGGACCCGCGCGGCGACGAGTTCGTCGAGCCCTTCGCTGCCCACAACGAGGGCATTCACGAGGGCGACGCGGCCATCTTCTTCAACTTCCGTCCCGACCGTGCTCGTCAGATGACCCGCGTGTTCACGGACAAGGAGTTCGACGGCTTTGAGCGCGAGCAGATCAAGCTTTCGCACTTTGTGACGATGACCGAGTATGATCCGACGTTTGACGTCGAGGTCGCCTTCTCCAAGACGTTCCCCGAGAACGTCCTGGCCGACGTTATCGCCGCCAATGGCCTGAAGCAGCTGCACACTGCCGAGACCGAGAAGTACGCCCACGTGACGTTCTTCCTCAACGGTGGCATCGAGGAGCCCAAGGAGGGCGAGGAGCGCGTGCTCGTCGCTTCCCCCAAGGTTGCTACCTACGATCTGCAGCCCGAGATGAGCGCTCCCGAGGTTACCGAGAAGCTCGTCGCCGCCATCAACGAGGATCGCGCTGATTTCTACATCGTGAACTTCGCGAACTGCGACATGGTTGGTCACACCGGTGTCTTCGACGCTGCCGTTAAGGCCGTTGAGGCTGTTGACGATGCCCTGTCCAAGGTTGTCCCGGCGATTCTCGCCAAGGGCGGCTTTGCACTGATTACCGCCGACCACGGCAACGCCGATCACATGTTTGACGTTGCTTCCGACGGCTCCAAGCATCCGTTTACGGCTCACACCACCAACCGCGTGCCGTTCATCATCGTTGATGAGAAGGCCAAGCTCACCGGTATCGAGGACGGCCGTCTTTCCGATATCGCTCCGACCATGCTCACCATGGCTGGTATTGAGCCTTCCGCCGAGATGACGGGCCGCGTGCTCGCTACCGAGGCCTAATAGAAAACAAATACCGTTTTCTAGCAAGGGGGTTGTCCACAACCGGACAACCCCCTTTTTGGTATTTCTGCCATTTCCACCCCGTCCTTGAGTGGCAGGTAGGGGAGAGCGGGGGATTGTGGTACAGTACTGGAGTTTGAACTGTTCTATTAAGGAGCTTATCTATGGGTCCGTTCCAAATTCTTCTGTTTGTCGTTTGGGCTGTTTCTGCCGTGGCGCTGACGATTCTCGTCCTGATGCATTCCGGTAAGGGTACCGGCGTTTCGGATATGATTGCCAGCTCGCTGTATAACTCCAGCTCTGCCACGGGCGTTATGGAGCAGAACCTTGACCGCCTGACCGTCATCATGGCTGTCGTGTTTGCCGTGTGCGTCGTGCTGTGCATGTTCTTCTTCCCGCAGGGCATCGTGGGCTACTAATCACGAACCGCATAAATACTTGAAAAGGGTCCCGCAAGTGCGGGACCCATTTTGTTAGAGGCTTTAGCCTGTGCGGGGCGCGCAGCGCGCCGCATCAGAAACCA
>JAUUSS010000074.1 GCA_030841765.1 Collinsella aerofaciens
CACGTGGCACCTTATGAACGATTCCGTAGTCCGTGAGCCACTGGAGGCTTTCCTCAAAATCGCGTGCGCGCGCCCCGGGACGAAGCGCGCCGTAGACGAACTTCTTGTTTTCCTTTGCGAGCTGGCCGGGAAGGGATTTCCAAACCAGCCTCATGCGCTCGACGATGCGGGCTGGCGCATGCTTGCCAAAATCGGATTCGTAAGCTTCGATGATTTGCTGCTGGAGCCTGCGGGCCTCGATGAAATCGTGGGAGGCGGCGAAAGCGGAGACAACTTCTGGCATGCCACCGACAACGAGGTATTCTTTGAGCAGGCGCTCGAGCTTTTCGGAAACGTTTGCCAGCAGGTCCATGTTTGCGGCAAGGATGGCATCTGCGAGCGGATCGCCATCGACGGCACGAACGAACTCGACAAACCCCATGGGGCGCATGGTGAGCTGGTCGATCTTGCCGACGGGGAACGACTCGTTTTCGCGTCGGAGCGCGAGCCCCATATAGGAGCCGGCTGCCACGATATGGTATTCCGGCGCCAGCTCGTTGAAGTATTTGAGCGAGGTGATGCCACGCGGTGCCTCTTGGATTTCGTCGAAGATGATGAGTGTGTCTGTCGGCGTTATGGTCTGGCCGCGCAGGAGCTCTATCTGGGAGATGATGCGTTTGGGGTCAAGGCTTCCGTCGAACAGCGAACGTGCGCCCGGTTCGAGCATAAAGTCAAAGCGGATGACGTTTTGATACTGCTGGCCTGCGAATTCGTTAAGAAGCCAGGTTTTTCCCGTCTGGCGGGCCCCCTTAAGCAGGAGGGGCTTGCGGTTTGCCCTAGATTTCCAAGCGATGAGTTCGTCCATTAGCTGTCGCTGCATACTGCCTCCTAACGATCATGGTTAGTATAAGACCGTTTCGGTCTTTCCATCGAAAAATGTGGGAGTAAACCACGTTTTTCCATCGAATAATGTGTGAGGCAACCACGTTTTTCCATCGAATAATGTGGGAGTTTAGGTCGGCACCTGGGGACGTTCCTTCTCTGCCGGCAGTTTGGAACACTCCTTGTTTTGGTGCAAATTAGCTACCCTTGCATCAGAAAACGGCGCCCGTCGGCGATGTTGCCGGCGGGCGCCGTTGCCTTGAGGACGAAATGATCCGTTTTCCTCCGTCCCCAGGGGATCATTACAGCGAATCGATAAAGCGCTGCTGGGCGGCACGTCCTGCCTCGTCCCACTTAAAGACGCCGGCGTTGTCGAGCACGTGGCCAAACACCACGCCGACCTCCTCGTGCAGGATATCGATGGCGTTGTCGGCCGTAAGCTCGTCGGCGCGGCGGGCAAAGACGTCCTCAGCCCATGCGGCGTGGCTGCGGCAAAGATCATCGCCCTCGAGCGCACCGGCAAGGTCGTAGCTGGCATCGACCTTGGCTGCCAGCAGATGCTCACGGACAGCGCCAAGCTCGGGAACCAGGCGCGGCGGAAGAATGGCCAGGCCCATGACCTCGATCAGGCCGATGTTCTCCTTCTTAATGTGGTGGTACTCGGCATGCGGGTGGAACACGCCCAGCGGATGCTCATCGGTCGTGATGTTGCAGCGAAGCGCCAGGTAGGCCTCGTAAATCTCGCCGCCGGCATTTCCGCGAGAGTCGACGCGGCGGATGACGGGCGTCACGGTGTTGTGCGCCACGCCGTCGGCCGTGTGTGCGATGACGCCAACCGACTCATCGGTCCACTCGCGCCAGGCGAGAATAATCTTCTCGGCGGCGTCGAGCAACTGGGCGCGGTCGTGCGAGCGCAGTCGCAGCACCGAAAGCGGCCACTGCAACACGGTGCCGCTGACCTGGTCAAAGCCGGGCACGCTAAACTGCGAGACCTCGGCGGCATGCATCATGGGGAACTCGTGCGCGCCGCCCTGGAAGTGGTCGTGCGACAGAATCGAGCCGCCCACGATGGGCAGGTCGGCGTTAGAGCCAATAAAGTAGTGCGGGAACAGGTCCACAAAGTCGAGCAGACAGGTCAGGCCCTTGCGGTCGACGTGCATCGGGCGATGCTTGGAGCTCATGGCAATGCAGTGCTCGTTAAAGTACGCGTACGGGCTGTACTGGAAGCCCCAGCGCTCGCCGTCGAGCTCAATGGGGATAACGCGCAGATTCTGGCGGGCGGGGTGAGCGCCGCCGTCGGCTGCAGCGGAGCGTCCAGGGTAGCCCTCGTTTTCGATGCAGAGCTGGCAGGCGGGATACTTCTCGCCCGTGTTTTTGGCGGCACCGGCCGCGGCAATATCGCGCGGGTCCTTTTCGGGCTTTGACAGGTTGATGGTAATCTCGAGGTCGCCCCAGTTGGTGGGGGTGCTCCATTTGATATTGCGCGCGATGGCGGCGCGGCGCACGTAGCCGGCGTCGCAGCACAGACCGTAGAACCAGTCGGTCGCGGCGCGGGGCTCGTTGACGCCCATGCGGCCGTTGAACTCCTCGTTTACAACCGAAGGCCTCGGCATGAGTGCGCCCATGATGCGCATGGCGATGCGGTCGCGGCCCGACGCCGTGTCCTCGGCGGCGCCGTTGGCAACGGCAGCCTCGGAAAGCGCGGCAAGTGTACCTTCAAGGTCAAAGTCGGGCAGGGTATCGGGGTGCAAGAACGAGAGTTTCTCGACCTGGAGCGCCCAGGCCATGTCGAGTGCCGGGCCCGTGGCGCCGATGCACTCGAGAATGGTGTTGTATGCCCAGATGCGATCGTCCTGGCCGATCATCGATCGGTGAATAGCGTACTCGATTAGGTTCTGCGCGGCCTTGCGCACGTCAGTCATTACAGCCATGCCGCGTAAGCCCCCTTGTCAGAAATCGCGTAGTGGCGGGCAGATCCCTCGCCCAGCCAGCCGTTCATCTTGGCAATGAAGGTGTCGACCAGGTCGAGCGGCACGAAGGCCTGGATGGTGCCACCAAAGCCGCCGCCGTGAATACGAACGGCGCCGCGCCCGTCGAGCACATGCTCGGCGAGAGCAAGCGCGTACATGGAGGGCTGCTCGGAGCCCAGCTTGGCAACGACATTCTGTAGGTACATGGCAGAGCTGGCGCCGGACTCGCGCGTCAGGACCAGGAACTGATCGATGTCTCCGGCGTTCAGGGCAGCCCAGCGCTTGTCGACCAGGCCGTTTTCGTACCAGTAGTGAACGGCGCGCAGGCAGGCGCGGTCGCCCAGCTTGGCGCGCAGCTCGGGGAGCTTGGCGTCAAAGTCCGCCACGTTTACCTCGCACAGGCGTGCCTTGCCAAACTCGGCAGCGACGTCCTGCATCTCGCGCGGAACGGCGGCGTAGTCGTCGGTGGCGGCCACGTGGTCGGCACCGACCTTAACGAGCACGAGCGCATAACCGTGATCCTCAAAGTTGAGCTCGAGCTTCTGGGTCTTAGGCTGAGCCTGGTCCTCAAAGTCCATGTAGGCAAGGCCGCCCAGGCAAACGGCAGCCTGGTCCATTAGACCGCAGGGCTTGCCGTAATAGTTGTTCTCGGTGCGCTGGCTCATCTGGGCGAGCGTGACGGGCTCGATGGCGGGTGCGCCCCAGAGGGTTTCCATGGCACGACCGTACGCGGCCTCGACGGCAGCGGAGCTGGAAAGACCGCCGCCCGAGGGGACGGAGCAGGTGAAGGCAAAGTCGAAGCCGCGGGGCTCAACGCCCAGGGCAGCGACCTCGTGGGCCATGCCGCGGACGAGGCTCGCGGACGTGCCCTTCTCGGCCTCCTGAACATCCAGCGTGTCGAGCGTAATCTCAAAGGTGGGGTAGCCCTCGTCGGCGACGCGGACCTTGTTGGAGTCGGTTGCCACGGCGATGCCGTCGACAGCGACATCGAGCGAGCCGGCGATAACGTGGCCGCCCTCGTGATCGGTGTGGTTGCCGCTGATCTCGGAACGGCCGGGCGCGTGAACGTAGAGCACCTGGCGGTCGCCGATGGGGCCAAACTCCTCCTCAAACAGCTTGGTGAGTGTGGCGAGTGTCTTTTTGTCGGGGGTGGTCATGGGAGTCCTTTCCTTGACACCGGAGAGACTGATCCGTGTCGTTAATGAGTACGTTAACATTTTTGAGCACCACAAACCAGACGGTCGCGGTGCCGCACGTTAATGGGTATGTTAACGTACTCATAACACAACGCATATCTATTTTTGAGAATCTGGTAATCGGTAGATTTTCAGCCGTGAACGGTGTGGCTGTATGGACATATGGAGCAAAAGAACCGCCGATAGGAAAAGTAGAGTACGTTAACATGCGTCCGACGATAGCGGGCCTCGGCGCGGGATGTATTTCTGCCCGGGCCGGCATTCACGCTATTCAGATCTCGCAAGGGTGAAGGTGATCTTGTGGCAAGGCGCCCGTCCAACGATACAGGTACGCGTCCGGTCTCCATGGCCGACGTCGCCCGCGCTGCTGGCGTTTCGCAGCAGACGGTTTCGCGCGTCGCCAACGGCTTGCCCAACGTTAACGAGCAGACGCGCCAGCGCGTGCAGGCCGCTATGCAAGAGCTCGGCTTTCGTCCGAGTTATGCCGGTCGCTCGCTGCGCGACGGCCGTTACCATTCGGTCGGCCTATGCATCAACGATGTCACCAAGTTTGGCAACCTCTCAATGATCGACGGCATTGCCAGCGCTGCTCGCGAGCATAATTGCGCCATCACGCTGGTCGAGATGTCCAAGACCGAGGAATTCTCGCTTGCCGAGGCCACGCGTCGTATGGCCGCATTGCCGGTGGACGGCATCATCGTCGGCATGAGCCGCATGGCGCCCGATTTTGAGACGTTTGATCCACTGCCGGGCATTGGAACGGTCATCGTTACCATGTACGCGCATCCGCGCGTGACTACGGTCGATTCCGACCATTACGGCTGCTCGCTCTTGCTTATGGATCACCTGTTTGAGCTGGGGCACGGGCAGATTCGCTATATTGGCGGCCCGTCGTTCTCGGTCGACGAGCAATTTCGTCGAGCCGGTTGGCAGGATGCGCTCGAGCGTAAACACATCGAGCCGGCAGAGCCGCTCGAGGGCGACTGGTCTGCCAACAGCGGCTACGAGGCCGGCAGGTACCTGGC
Source organism: Collinsella aerofaciens (assembly GCA_030841765.1). Taxonomy (GTDB): domain Bacteria; phylum Actinomycetota; class Coriobacteriia; order Coriobacteriales; family Coriobacteriaceae; genus Collinsella; species Collinsella aerofaciens_AV. Next base: position 5,053 of record JAUUSS010000074.1, read on the forward strand.
CGAGCACGATCGCACCATGACGGCGATTTACGCGGCAAACGACCAGATGGCAAATGGCGCGATTGCAGCGCTGCGCGATAGCGGCCTGCGCGTGCCCGAGGACGTGAGCGTGGTGGGCGTCGACGATTCGCTCGATGATTTTGTGGCACACAACGAGCTTACGACCGTGCGATTCGATCTACATCAGCGCGGACGCGAGGTGTTTGAGCATGCGGTTCCCGAGGCGGGTACGGCGGGCAAAACCGTTGCCATTCGTATTCCCGGCCAGCTCATTATTCGACATAGCACGGCGATACCACGCTCATAGTTTGCGCAGGTAAACGGCGATTTATCGTATTTCAATAACAATCGGTAAGGATGCCGGCAGATAACAGTTGGAATGCTGCCGAGTGCTATGATAGACGGGTTATTTTGTCTATCTAGGAGGCTTTGCCTGATGGAGATCACCAAGGATATCCGCTACGTTGGCGTCGACGATCACGACATTGACCTGTTCGAGGGCCAGTACGATGTGTCCGAGAACGGTATGGCATACAACAGCTACGTTATCTTGGGCGAAAAGATCGCTGTCGCCGATTCGGTCGATGGTGGTTTTGTTGACGAGTGGCTCGGCAACCTCGAGACCGCGCTCGATGGACGTACGCCCGACTACCTGGTTATCCATCACATGGAGCCCGATCACTCTGCTGGCATCGCCGCCTTTATGGAGCGCTACCCCCAGGCACAGATCGTGGCCAGCATGGGCGCCTTCCGCATGATGGTCAACTACTTTGGCACCGACTACCCCGATCGCAAGATGGTCGTCAAAGAGGGCGACGTGCTCGACCTGGGTGGCCACAGCCTAACGTTTATCGGCGCCCCCAACGTGCACTGGCCCGAGGTGATCTTCTCCTACGAGTCCACCGACAAGGTGCTCTTTAGTGCCGACGGCTTTGGCAAGTTCGGCGCCAACGACATCGAGGACCCGGAAGGCTGGGCTTGCGAAGCGCGCCGCTACTACTTTGGCATCGTCGGTAAGTTCGGCAAATTCGTGCAGACCGTGCTCAAGAAGGCCGCCGATCTGGATATCCAGATCATCTGTCCGCTCCATGGTCCTGTTCTTACCGAGAATCTGGGCTATTACCTCGACACCTACAGCACCTGGTCGAGCTATCAGCCCGAGGACGAGGGCATCACGATTGCCTATGCGAGCGTGTACGGCCATCTGAAGGCCGCCGTTGAGGAGCTTGCATCTGCGCTCGAGGCCCGCGGCCAGAAGGTTTCCGTCTTTGACTTGGCTCGCGACGACATGGCCGAGGCCGTTGAGGATGCGTTCCGCTATGACCGTCTGGTGCTCGCCTCCATCACCTATCAGGGTGAGATCTTCCCGTTCATGAGCACCTTTATCCACACGCTTGCCGAGCACGCCTATCAGAACCGTACGGTGGCGCTCGTTGAGGCCGGCTCCTGGGCGCCCACCGCTGCCAAGGTTATGACCAAGGAGCTCGAGGGCATGAAGGACATCACCCTGACGCAGAACAAGGTGACCGTCCTGGGTTCGCTCAACGACGCATCGCGCGCCCAGATCGAAGCCCTCGCCGACGAGCTTTCCAAGTAGCGATATTTCGCTTTTGACGCTCAACCACCACAAAGGGGACAGGCACCTTTGTGGTGGTTTTTGTTTAAGCGTCAGCGATGAGGAGATTTGGGCGGGCGTCGTCGACGATCTCGGCGATTGAGGTGGCAACGGCATGATCGGGGTCACGGTCCATCACGATGGTGTCGACATCTGCCAGCTCGGCAAAGCGGTACATGCCACGTCCGTTAACCTTGCTGGCGTCCATGAGGGCGACGCTTTGACGGGCGGCGCCGACCATAGCCGCTTTGGTCTCGGCCATCTGCGGAAAGTCGGTCGTAAAGCCGCAGCGGGGGACAAAGGCGCCGGGGCACATGACGGCAAGGTCGGCGTGGACCATTTGGAGCGCCTGCATGGTAAGTGGGCCGTACAGATAGCGATGACCTTTGCGTAGTGCCCCACCCAGCATGACGACATCGACCGAGGGCATGCTCTCGTCGATATAATCGGCGATGGTAATGTCGGCCGTGATGACGGTGATGCCGTCGCGCTGATCGAGGAGCCGGACGAACTCGAGCGCCGTGGTGCCCGAGTCGACAAGCAGCGTGTCGCCATTGCCGACGAGCTCGATGGCGCTTTGCGCGATGGCCTGCTTGGCGGCGACATTGACGTTGATGCGGCGATCCTGGGTGGATACGGTCAGTCGCTTCTGGAGAGACACGGCGCCACCATGCGTGCGGCGCAACTTGCCGGACTCGGCGAGCGCGTCCAGGTCGGCGCGGGCGGTAACGGAGGACACGCCAAAGGTCTGGGCGATTTCTGCCACTTGCACCGAGGCGTTATGCTCGAGCATCTCCATGATGGCGGAACGACGCTCATCGGCGAAAGCTCGGGTTGTTGCGTGGGCCATGTTTGCTCCATTCTCGGCTAAATTTGTAGGAATTGTGTTGAGTCTATTTTCGTTCATTTTCTTTTTGAGTAAGAAAACACCTTTCGATTACTTATCTTTTCTATAAAAGAAAGACGCTGAACGCCCAAAATTCAATATCGAATACGCCCACTCGGCTCCAATTCCTTCCGTTTACTTTTCAAAAACGACTGTATTGACCTGCATGGGCTCAATATCTCGCACATGCAAAGCCGCTGAATTTCATACAATGGAAGCAGCAAAACGCAAGGTAAAACGCCTTGCGGACACGTACGCCCGATGTCCAGATGCGGGCGAGGGAGAGGAGCAAACGCTCATGGCACTTGTTACCACCGAAAAGATGCTCAAGGACGCTCAGGCCGGCCATTACGCCGTTGGCGCGTTCAACGTCGAGAACCTCGAGTTTGTTATGGCCGTTCTGGCCGCTGCCGAGGAGACCAAGTCCCCCGTCATCATGCAGACCACCCCGGGCACCATCAAGACCGCTGGTCTGGACTACTTCTACGGCATGGTCAAGGCTGCCGCCGAGCGCGCTTCCGTGCCCGTCGCCCTGCACCTCGATCATGGCGATGGCTATGACCGCTGCATGCAGGCTTTCCGCACTGGCTACACCTCTGTCATGATCGACGGTTCGCACGAGTCCTTCGAGGACAACATCGCCCTGACCAAGTCCGTCGCCGACGCTGGCCGCGCCATGGGTGTGCCCGTCGAGGCCGAGCTTGGCAAGGTTGGCGGCAAGGAGGACGACGGTCCCGCGGTTGAGGGCGAGAGCCCCTACACCGATCCGGCCGAGGCCAAGGAGTTCGTCGAGCGCACCGGCTGCACCTCGCTGGCCATTGGCGTTGGCACCAGCCACGGCGTGTACACGAGCGATCCTCACATCGAGCAGTCCGTGGTCAAGGCCATCCGCGACGCCGTCGACGTGCCGCTGGTTCTGCACGGCACTTCCGGTGTGCCCGATGAGCAGGTCGCCGAGGCCGTGAAGAACGGCATCTGCAAGGTCAACTACGCCACTGAGCTGCGTCAGGCCTACACCAAGGGCTTCATGGCCTACATGGCCGAGAACCCCGCCTGCTTCGACCCCAAGAAGCCGGCCAAGGAGGGCATGCGTGAGATTACCGAGCTGGTTAAGATCCGCATGACCAACCTCAACTCTGTGGGCAAAGCAGAGTAACAGCAAGGGTACTCTGACTCGCTACATATCCCGGGGAGGGACGAGGGCTTAGTTCCCCAATCGTCCTCGGGCATGCAAAAAGCCTCGCTGCGCACTTCGTGCGGCGAGGCTTTTTGCCCCCTGCGGAAAGATTGGGGAACTAAGCCCTCGTCCCTCCCAGGTTGACCTACTCGAGGTCGTCGCCCTTGTGGCGTTGGGGCTGAAAGGGTGGGACGCGTGGGTTATTTGGTTGTTAGGGTTAACAGGTCGTTGGGGGTTTCGAGGTTGTAGGTGGCATTTGGGATGTCTTGGTGTGATCCCCATGCCGCTCTGGCAAAACTGACCCCTGCCGAAGTTGCGCATTGTTCGTCGTAGACGGTGTCGCCAACGTAGACGACGTTGCCAGGATTCGCGCCCGTACGCCGGAGATATTCGAGCATGGGAGCGGGTGCGGGTTTATGTTCGGTTGTGTCTTCGACAAGGATGATGTGCTCAAAATACTTATCGAAGCCAAGGGGTGCAATTTCTTCTGCGTATTCATTGCGCGCACGTGAGGAGACGATGCCAAGTTTGCAGCCGTTGTCGGAGAGTGTTGCGATAACTTCGTGCAAGCCGGGAAACACGCTGATGGTGCTTTTAAAGCTGGTGGCAACTTGGCACCAGCGATCCAGCGTTGCCTGTGAGTAGATCCCAAGTTTCTCAAGGGCGTTCTTGCCGGGTATGCCGAGGGCAAATTCAAGCTCGTGTCGGGGGAGCGTTTTGCCGGTTTCTTCTTGGATAATCTGGCCAAGCGATGACAGCACGCTTTCTTCTGTATCTGCCAATGTCCCATCAACGTCAAACACGATATAGTCAAAGTACTTCATATAGTAGCTCCTATCCGTTGTTTGCCTGCAAGTTTGATGCAGTGACAGAAGAAGGGCTAGCGGGATTTCTGCCTGGTACTATCGAGATTCTGCCTCGCTGCTCGATAGCTCGAAGGAGTGCATCCCATTTGTTCTTTAAATACCTGGCCAAGATGGCTTGCTGTCGCAAAGCCGCATTGGCGCGCGACTGTCTGTACCGTTCGCGTGGTGTGTGCCAAAAGTTCGCAAGCACGGTTTATGCGGTATGCGCGTAGATATGCCGCCGGGGTCGTTCCTGCGCAAGCTTCGATAATGCGGTAACACTCTCTTTCGCTTACGCCGGCTGCAGATGCCATCTGGGGCACATCTATAGCGGCTGCATAGTTTGCGCGGATATAGTCCAGGATTGCCTTGAACTGTACGTCGCGGTTGGTCATCCAAGAGGCGTTGTCGGAGGAAAAGAGCGGTTCGGCCTTGGCGTAAATCTGAATCCAGAGCTCTGACAAGCTATTCCGAAGCGCCATCTCGTTCTGCGGCCGTTGAAGGTCGTGGTTAAAGGAACTCTTTAGCAAATCGATAAAGGGCATATCGTCGGGGTTGGTGGGCGACCATTTGAGCACATCGACGCCTCGACATTGCAGCAAAGGATTGATATAGCGCTTTTGAAGGCGTCCCGCGGGATCGCCGAGCATCGACGGCTGAAAGATATGCAACATTTGAATGGCTGGTGCCGAATTGGGTGATTGCAGCGTGCTGTGCAAAACGCCGCCGTTGATAAAGCCGGCGGACCCTTCCCCAAAGCGTACGTGCTCATGAGCCGCGCGCGTTCGATAGTCAATCGCTCCCTGCTCCATGTAGAAAAGCTCAACTTCGGAATGCCAGTGCCAGGGGACGGAATTGTCCGGATAGCGAGCGAATTCTGCGCGTTCGGCAATATAGGGCCAGTCTTCGGCGGTCTCGGGAAACGCTTCCTCGCGTCCTCCGCGGTGCAATTCTATGTGATCCATGTTTCGCATGGCATCAGTATAAAGCGCGATGGGCTTAGATTGCTCTTGCCTGTTCGGGGAACGCCTTGTCTAGGGATGCTTGGAGCTTTTCGAAGGATGCTCGTAAGTTGAGGCTCTGATCGGCTGAGCGCTTGGTTTTTGTGGTGGGGGAGTCGAGGAGACCGTTTCTCTGTGTCGGGGGGAAGGAGAAAAGGTTTGCATATTTTAGGGATGGCTGCTGTGCTGCGTCATTGGAAGAATGCATGCTTATGCGGCCTCCTCGATGTCCACCAATAGATTGCGCTCGGGGTATGCTGCTAGGTCCCGTGCGCTGGCAGTATTATGCCGCGAGTGCAGATAAGGAAGCGCTAAAGAAAGGCTTAACCTGGTTTGGTGTTACGATGAAACAGCAGGTCAAGGCTATTGAGTAACACTCTTGAAAGGTTTTGAGCTTAAGGGCTTTCTAAGGTTTGTGGCGTAGACGTGGCGCGGACGTGCGGAGCGTGTGAATGCTCGCTGTTAGCGTTGCGGTGCCGCGGCACGCACCTGCTCGATGACCTTTTCCATCGTGGCGTCGATGCGGTCCTTTTTGAGTTCGCATTCCCAGATGGTTATGGGCGTCCAGCCCATTTCGGTGAGCGCTGCCACGGCGGCACGGTCGCGCTCGACGTTGCGACGGAACTTTGCCTCCCAAAACTCAACATTGCGCTTGGGCTGGCTGGGGTTGCACTTGGGGCAGCGGTGCCAAAAGCAGCCGTTGACGAAGATGGCGATCTTGCGGCCGGGGAAGGCGATGTCGGGCTTGCCGGGAACCTTCCATTCCAAGCGATAGCCCGTAAGACCTGCTGCCCGCAGGCGCTGGCGAACGAGCAGCTCGGGTTTGGTGTTGGCGCGCTTGTTGCCCTTCATGGACTTTTTGATGGCGGCGCGACGGCGCACCAGTTCGCGCTCGTCGGCGGAAAGGTCCGAGGTGTCGATGCCGTCGAGCAGGCCGGGCTTGGCGCGCTTTTTGCTGCGGCGTTTAGGTGCGCGCTTGGGCTTGGTGGCGGGCTCGTCGGTCGCGGTGGCCTCGGCGTTGTTGGCAGTGCCGTTGGCCTCGAGCCGATCTTCCTTCAACTCAATCAGGGCATCGATGAGCCCCTTGTCTGCGGGCATCCATTCCACCGTGGCAAGCGAGGTGCGCGGAATCCAGCGGATATCAAGCTGGCGGTCGTGCTTCTGAGGCTCATCGGATTCATCGGCGAGCGAGCAGTAGTAGCACTCCATGGAGAGATGAAAATCGGGGTAGTCATACTCGACGGTGTAGAAATCGCGCAGGTTGGTGACTTTTACCTGCAGCTCCTCCATAAGCTCGCGGCGTACGGCGTCCTCGGGCGTCTCGCCGCGCATGAGCTTGCCACCGGGGAACTCCCAAAGTCCCCGCATGTCGCCATAGCCGCGCTGCACGGCAAGCAGCTCATCGGATCCTTCCTTGCGAATGATCCCAGCGGCAACATGAACAGTCTTCAACAGGAGTCCTCTCTCAACATCGACACATGACAAGGCAGCTCATTTGGGTAGTCTTTTTGGGACGGGGCTTTTTTAGCTACCCTATGTCAAATGCGGCCTCATGCTTCGAAGGCTACGGATAGGGTAGCTAAAAAAGCCCCGTCCCAAAAAG
>JAUUSS010000182.1 GCA_030841765.1 Collinsella aerofaciens
CCCGCGGCGTGACCGGCGACACCGACATCAACATCATCGACACCGCCGAGTTCGCCATCCCCGGCCTTGACGACGAGTTCCGCGTCATCGTCTCCCCGTGGATTCTGACGGTGCTCGTGACCGACCGTCTGGCTCGCTACTACGAGACGGTCACCAAGCACAACCTCAAGTATCGTCGCTACTATCACCAGTTCGACTACTAAAGAAAACGGGTGCGGGAACGTGCCGGGCTATTGAGAGGAACACAGAATGAGACAGTACATCATCGCCAGCCATGCGCACTTCGCTACCGGCATCAAGGAGAGCGTCGAGCTGCTCTCGGGCGCTCGCGACAACGTCCACGATCTTTCGATGTTCGTCGATGGCCGCATGGACGTGGCCGAGGAGGCCCAAAAACTGCTGGCAGGCATGTCTGCTGACGATGATGTCGTTGTCTGCACCGACCTCTTTGGCGGCAGCGTCAACAACGAGTTCACCAAGATCGTCCAGACGCGTCCCCGCACGTACCTCGTTACCAACATGAACCTTCCTCTCCTCATCCAGTTGCTGTTCTCTGACGAGTCGGCGCCGGTTGAGGAGACGATTCGCGCCATCGTCGCTGCGGACGATACGCGCGTGAAGTTTGTCAACGATCTTTTGGTCGATGACGACGAGGAAGAAGAGTTCTAATCCGTAGCACCTACTGACACGCCGTAAGACGGCACAAGACCTTTGGGGGGTCACATTATGATTCAGCTACTTCGCGTTGACCATCGCCTGCTTCATGGCCAGGTCGCAGTTTCCTGGGTTCAGGGCCTTGGCTCCAACTGCATCTTCTGCGTGGGCGATAAGGTCGCTAATGACCCGGTGTGGAAGACGACGCTCAAGATGGGCAAGCCTGCCGGCTGCAAGCTCGTCATCAAAGATATGGAGCATGCAATCGAAGCTATCAACTCGGGCGTGACCGACAAGTACAAGATGATCATCTGTGTCGCCACTATTGCTGAGGCAAAGCAGCTTGTTGAGGGCTGCCCGCAGATCAAGTCGGTCAACCTGGGCAACACTAAGCCCAAGGACGAGAAGCGTCCCGATGCGCGTCAGGTCTCTCGTCAGATCTTCCTGACCGCGGCCGAGGAAGCCGATGTGCGCGAGATGCTGGATCGTGGCGTTGAGGTCGAGATTCGACCCCTGGCCGATGACCCCAAGGTTGACTGCGCCAGCGTGCTCTAGGCGTTCAATTTCGAAGAGTCTGAGCTCTTCGTAGTGTCCTATTAGGAAAGGGGGATATATGCTTACCCAAGCAATCCTCATCGGACTTATCGCCGCATTTGGTAAGTTCGACTTCCAGCTCGGTACGCTCTACGCGTTCCGCCCCATCGTCCTGTGCCCGCTCGTGGGCCTGGTGCTGGGGGACCTGCAGTCCGGCCTCGCGATCGGTGCGAGTCTGGAGCTGCTGTTCATGGGCTCGATCTCCATCGGCGCCTACGTGCCGCCTGATGAGACGATCGGCGGCGTGCTCGCCTGCGCCTTCGCTATCCAGCTGGGCCAGAGCACCGAGGCAGCCATCGCGCTTGCCATGCCCATCGCCACGCTGTGCCTTGCCATCAAGAACATCCTCAACGCCGCCCTGCCGATTCTGGTTGACCGCGCTGATGTCTTCTCCGGCCAGGGCAACCTTAAGGGTGTCTATGCGATGCACTTCCTGATCGGTTTGACCGGTATCATCATGGCGTTCCTGCTGTGCTCGCTGTCGTTCTATCTGGGTGCTGACGCCATCCAGGGCATGCTCGACTTCATCCCGCCCTTTGTCCTTGCTGGCTTTGGCGTTGCCGCCAACATCCTGCCTGCCATGGGCTTCGCCATGCTCGGCCGCCTGG
>JAUUSS010000183.1 GCA_030841765.1 Collinsella aerofaciens
GCGATATGTAGCAAACTGCGAGGAGCTCGGGGTGACAGGCGTCAAGGATGCCCTTGACCGCATGATCGTATGTGACGACATCATTGCCAACTACGATCGTCATTGGCGCAACTTCGGCCTCGTGCGAAACGTAAACACGCAGGCCTGCAGACCTGCCCCCATCTTCGATTCGGGCTCATCGCTCTGGTGCAACATATCACTAGAGGAGCTTAGGGCGGGAGAGCACAGTTTTACCAGCGCACAATTTCATTCAAGCCCCGCCAAACAAATGTTGCTCGTCGAGGACATGGGCTGGTTTGACGGCGACAAACTCGAAGGCTTCGTTGACGAGGCAATCGAGATTCTTTCCAGAAACGACGCGCTCACGGCAAGGCTGCCATATCTAAAAGAGGCGCTAACGTGGCGCCTCGAAAGAATGATCGACATCGCTGAATGGAGTTAGCGAGGCAGCATTGCCCCGCCAACTTCCCTACCTCCCGCGCAGGGCCTTGAGCTTGGCCAGGGCATCGGGGCTCAGGCGACTGCCCAGAGTCATCTTGATCTGCGGAGCTTCCTCTGCCTCGTGAACGTCGTTATCGATCTGCTTGATCTCGTCCACCAGCATGCGGCTCGAGATGCGCGTAACGCCCTTACCCATGACAACGGCCTGGATCGTGCCGTCGCTCGACACCACGGAGCACGCGCGGCCTTCCTCGCGCGCCTCGATGCAGAGCTTCTGCACCACGGTATCGGCAGAGACGCCCGTCGGCGAAAACTCGATACGCACGCCACGGGCCGGCAGGTTGGGGCGCTCGCTGGAGATATTGCCCGCGCCGTCGAACACGATCACGGCCTCGTAGCGGCCCTGGGCAAAGGCGGCGACGTCGTTGATGAGCGCAGTACGAGCCATGTCGTGGACGTCGCTGGAATACGGATCGTCGGAATGGTCGTAGACGAGCTTTTCGTAGCGCGGCGTGCAGTGAATCACGTTGTAGCCGTCAACCACCAGTAGCTCGGGCTTATTGGAGTGCACCGTCGAGACCGGGTCGGCGATGGCCTGCGCAAACGCATTGCCGCCCACGCCATAGGTCGCGGCCGAAACAATCGGCTTGGCCGAGCCTTCGCCAAAGCGCTTGGCCTTGGACTTGGCGCGGTTCTTCTTGGACATGCGCTACTCCTCCCCCATAAGCTCGCCGGCATTGCGGCGCAGCCACTCAAAGCACAGCGCGGTGGTCGCCTGGGCCACATTGAGACTCTCGGTCATGCCGCGCTGGGGAAGCTTGGTCAAAAAGTCGCATTTCTCGAGCACCAGGCGTGAGATGCCGTCGCCCTCGGAGCCCATGACGAGCGCCACGCGACCTTCGAAGGAAGCATCCCAGCAACTGCCCTCGGCGTGCTCGGAAGCACCGCCCACCCAAAAACCAGCGGCCTTGAGGTCATCGAGTGCACGGGCAATATTGGGAACCTGCGCGATAGGCAGATGCATGACAGCACCGGCCGAGGTCTTGTAGCTGCCCACGGTCACGCCGGCGGCACGCTTGTTGGCGATGACGACGCCGGCCGCGCCCACGACCTCGGCGGAGCGCACAATGGCGCCAAAGTTGCCGTCGTCGGTCACATGGTCGAGCACGACGACAAGCGCCGGACCGTCGCCGGCGCGGTCGAGAATATCGGCGACATCAGCATAGGGGAAGTTGCCAACCTCGAGTGCGATGCCCTGATGAGCGCCATGGCTCGACAGTGCGTCGAGCTGCGCGCGCGGCACATACTTAATGCGGACGCCCGCGGCGTTGAGGTCGTCGACCAGGCGCGACAAGGCGGCATCGCGCTCCCCGCCCTCGACAATGAGCGCGCACTTGATGGGAAAACCAGT
>JAUUSS010000184.1 GCA_030841765.1 Collinsella aerofaciens
CCAGGCGGCCGAGCATGGCGAAGCCCATGGCAGGCAGGATGTTGGCGGCAACGCCGCAACCGTCGATCACAAAGGTCGGGATGAAGTCGAGCAGGCCCTGGATGGCATCGGAGCCCAGGTAGAATGCGCCGCCGCACAGCAGGAAGTACTCAAGGCAGCCAAAGAGGCCCATGCTCCAATGTGCCGCGTAGATACCCTTGAGGTTGCCCTTGGCAGCGCACTTGTCAGCAATGTCAACAATGATCGAGAATCCAGCATCCGTAATGTTGCCGATCGTCAGCGAAAGGACGGCGATAGGCATGGCGAGCGCGATGGCCGTCTCGGTACCCTGACCGAGCTGAATGGCAAACGCGCAGGCGAGCACGCCGCCGACGGTTTCGTTAGGCGGTACGTAGGCGCCGATGGAGATCGAGCCCATGAACAGCAACTCCAGGCTGGCGCCAACGGCAAGGCCGGTCTGCAGGTCCCCCAGCACCAGGCCCACGAGCGGGCACAGGACGATGGGGCGGAACGCGTAGAGGGTGCCGAGCTGGTAGTCGAGACATCCAAACGCTCCGACTAAGCCGACGAGGATTGCTTGGACAAGCATAATTCCTCCCAATAAGGAATCTCGAACCGTCGTCACTCCCGTCGCGCGCGTTGTTGATATCAATTCCGGGAGTTCGATTCCACGGCTCGAAGCGTACCTGGTGTGCTGCTAACACCCATGCCAGGCACAAATGATTTGATACCAATTATAGGTATGCAGGTCCTCACTATTTAATACCACTCGCTCAGCGGGGTGTTTTTTACCGTAAACGGCAGACGTATCCCATCAGGCGCGCTCTTTGTTTCGATGGCGGACAAGCGCCACCAGAAAGCCATCGCCAAAGGCATCGTATGCCAAGTTGCCTACAATCACCAAAACGATAATCGCCGCGCCCAAAAACTCGTTCCAGCGAAAGACCTCGCCAAAGAGGAGCGCCGACCAGCAGGGAGCGAGCACGACCTCGCTCATGCAAACCAAGTTGGCCGCAAACGCGTTAGTGCGCGCAATCCCCTTGGCATATAGCACGCTCGCAAGGCCACTGCAAAAAAGGCCATGCACCAGCATGAGCCCCCACTCAAATGGTCTCACGGAGTCTAGGGCGCCAGCAAAATAGACGATCGGCAGCATCGAGATACCGCAGGAGATGAGCGAGGACACCATGGGCGACGCATCGGGGCGAGAGTTCAAAAAGAAACACAGCCCAAAGGTGGCGCCCGAAATGACGGCAAGCAGGTTGCCGAGCATGCCCTCGGCACTCAAATCGCCTAAAAAGAAAAGTCCCATACCCGTAAAAGCAACCACCACGGAGGCAATCTTCGCAGGCGAGGGCAATGTGCGAGCTGCGAGCGATTGATACACGATAACGAAAATCATCGAGGTGTACTGCAGGACGATCGCGTTGCCGACCGTCGTGAGCTGGTTGGCAAAGTTAAACGTGGTGCCCGTCACGAAGTTGCAGACGGCCACAAGGACAATAAGACGGCTGACGCGAAGGACGGGCCTGCCGACGAGCAGGATAAAGAGCGCCATAAATATTGCCGTGACGGCACCGATCAAAAGAGCTGACTGCGAATTGGCGCGAACGAGGATGCCGATAAAACTCCACAAGAGCGCCGTGCCAAATAGATACATCGCCCCGCTCACGCCATTATCGGGTGGATTGTCAGATCGAATCACGAAGCACCTCCAACTAGCTTTCGGTAATAAAAAACGGCGACCACAACGGGTCGCCGTTTCCCTTGGGGGCAGATAATAGGTCGGGCCCTTACGCCAGCACGCCGAAGAACGCGCCGATGATGCCCACGACCATGGT
>JAUUSS010000075.1 GCA_030841765.1 Collinsella aerofaciens
CGCCGAATGCTCGCCATCGAAATTTATCGATGGCCTATTTCAGACTGTAATGGGCACTCTGCAACCTAAGTGAGTAGACTTTTAGCACTTTGGCGACCAGGCAGTTTTGTAACAAGCTATCTACCTGCGGTTTTGAAAAGCAGGATGACCGGCCTGCTCGGGATGTTCAAAAAAGTCTACTCACTTGCCGCGCAAAGCTCCTGCATGAGAAAAAATGGGGTTTTCAACAGGGCTTCGTCCAGCTCTCGGCAAGCTTTTGGCCAGTTGGGGAGTGCTGTTGAAAACTTGGCAGTCCGTTCGGCGCCATTTTTGGTGCGTTCGCGCCAATACGTGACTGACTGGGTTGAAATTCGTGTTTTCCTGTGCCTATGAAGGATCTACTTTGTGACATATCGGCTTTTAGGTACTGGCGTTTGCCTCCTCAAGTCCGCGCTTTGTGTCCGCCGCTTCCACGGCCGGAAGAAGACCGGCAGCGATATGACCTTGCCCGTAACCCGACGGCTGCGGTTGTGCTCGGCTTTCCGTTGTATACATTGGTCCGGACGAGAAACAAGCGGACTTGTCCTGCCAGTATCAGGCAGCGGCTGTTTCTTGGTGAGCTCCCCAGGGAATCCGTGCTGGAAACGGAGCATGGGTTTTTGGTTACATCTCCTCTACTGACGACATTCATCATGTCGCGGCATCTGACGGATCTTCAGCTTCTTTTGGTATTGGCGGAGATGTGTGGCTTGTTTGCGGTGTGTGCCCTGCCGGCGGCACTTGAGGCGGATCTTTCGCGTGCAATTGATTCGGGCGCGATTTCGACAACGTTCGGTTGAGTGCGCTGCCCGTCCGAGGACGGCATCGCCTCAAATTTATGGCGTCGAGACGCTTTGGTTTTGGGCGGAGACCTTGACCGTTTTTGTTCAGATGTTTGCGGGATGCGTTACGGCAATAGATTTATGGCGGTATCGCAACTCGTTCCATTGGGTGCCGCGTCGCCTTTTGAGGTCGAGGCGTTTTTGTTGCTTGGACTGCCGCGAGCCCTGGGAGGCGAAGGGTTTTGCGGCATAGAGCTCAATGTCGAAGTGACGTTAAGCACAAGTGCTCGAGCGATTGTGGGAAAGTCCCGTGTATATATCGACCTACTTCTTTCTTCGCCGGACGGTAGGCGACAGGTGGCCATTGAATGTCAGGGAAAGGCCTCGCACGGACGCGCAGGGGATGGCTTGCGTGACGCTGACCGCATGACGGCCCTTCAGGCCATGGGCTACGATGTGCTTCTCCTTACACACAGACAGATATCGGATGAGGATAGATTCCGCGCGATCGTTAAGGCCATATGCAGGATGCTCGATGCTGAATATCGTGATAAAAGCTCAGATGAGCAAAGGGCTGAGACATTACTCAGGTCTGAACTATTCGTTGACTGGACAAAATTGGGAGTAATCGACGGAAAGATGCCCGCTAGACACAAAATGGCTCGATCGTGGACGGCTGCGAATCTAAGTGAGTAGACTTTTGGCACTTTGGCGACTAGGTCGTTTTGCAACAAGGCATTTACCTGCGGCTTTATAAAGTGATATGGATGGTCTGCTCGGCAAGTTCCAAAAAGTCTACTCACTTAGTTTTTGACGAGAAGCCGATGCCGAAGGCGGTCCTATTTCAGGTAGTTAACAAGTTTGTGAGGCACGAAAAAGGCCCGAACCATGCGGTCCGGGCCTCATCGAGCTAGAGGTTATGTCTCAGGTTGCTGGCTTAGCCGAAGTAGCGCTTGAGCAGGCCGGCGAAAGCCTTGCCGTGGCGAGCCTCGTCGCGAGCCATCTCGTGCACGGTGTCGTGGATGGCATCGAGGCCAGCGGCCTTGGCGCGCTTAGCAAGATCGGTCTTGCCGGCGGTGGCGCCGTTCTCGGCCTCAACGCGCATCTCGAGGTTCTTCTTGGTGGAGTCGGTCACGACCTCGCCCAGGAGCTCAGCGAACTTGGCAGCGTGCTCGGCCTCCTCGTGGGCAGCCTTCTCCCAGTACAGGCCGATCTCGGGATAGCCCTCGCGATGAGCGACGCGCGCCATGGCCAGGTACATACCGACCTCGGAGCACTCGCCCTCAAAGTTGGCGCGCAGGTCGGCAACGATGTCCTCGGAGACGCCCTCCATCTTGGCGACGCCCACGACGTGCTCGGCAGCCCACTCGAGCTGACCCTCCTCCTGCTTCAGGAAGCGAGAACCGGGAACGCCGCACTGGGGGCACTTGAAGTCCTCGGGCAGCTGGTCGCCGTCGAACTCTTCCACATAACCGCAAACGGGGCAAACAAACTTCATGATTCGATCCTTTCGATCTATGGCGATTGTGCGCTCGTCCGGTCCCGTAAGGGCCCTCTCCGGACGTGCGTCTTGACGAGTTCTATTATCCATAAATGCAACCAAATGTGAAGCCTATTAGGAATGATTTTTAATAAAACAATTTAGAGATATGAAGATGTTGATTGATTAACGATTGGCAGGCCGTCTTTGACCGCCGCTGAGTACAATCGGGCGAGCAAATGTTGACCTATCAACAAATGAAGGAGTTTCCTTTATGCATCTAGCCCGTCGTGCCTGGTGCCGAACATATCAGACGGTTTTTCGCATTGCATTGCCGATCCTGCCCTATACCGAGCCGCGCATTTTAGAGCATGCCGAGGATGTGCCCGCGGTGCTTCAAAAGCGCTCGATCCAGAAGGTCCTTATCGTGACGGATCCCGGCATTGCCCGTCTGGGGCTCACGGCACCGCTCGAGACGGCGCTCGCATGCAGGGGGATTGGCGTTACGGTCTATGCCGAAACGCGTGCAAACCCCACGGTTTCAAACGTGGAAGAAGCGGCGTCCCTGTATCGAGAGAGCGCCTGCCAGGCCATTATCGGCTTTGGCGGTGGCTCGGCCATGGACTGTGCCAAGGGCGTGGGCGCACGCATTGCGCAGCCAAACAAGCCCATCAACAAGATGCGCGGCCTACTGCGGATTCATCGTCTCCTGCCGCTGCTTATTGCGGTTCCCACTACCGCCGGTACGGGAAGCGAAGTCACGCTCGCGGCGGTTATCACCGATGACGAGACGCACTACAAGTACCCCATTAACGACTTTGTGCTTATTCCGCGCTTTGCGGTGCACGACCCCGAGTTTACGCGCGGTCTGCCCGCCTCCATTACGGGGCAGACGGGTATGGACGCCCTGACGCATGCCGTCGAGGCCTTTATCGGGCGAAGCACCACGCCCTATACGCGCAAGATGGCACGACAGGCGGTGCAGCTCATCCACGACAATTTGCTCGAGGCCTATGAGCATGGCGACGACATGCGTGCGCGTCGCAATATGCTTTCGGCGGCGTATAAGGCGGGAGTTGCCTTTACGCGCTCCTATGTTGGATACGTTCATGCCATCGCGCACAGTCTAGGCGGCCGATACGGAATTCCGCACGGTTTGGCCAACGCGATCATCCTGCCGCACATGCTTCGCGCTTATGGTGACGCCGCCGCCCCCAAGCTTGCCGATCTTGCTCGCATGGCGGGCATTGCGCCGGCTACCGCGCAGGATAGTCTTGCGGCCGAGGCCTTTTTCGATTGGGTCGACCGCATGAACGAGATCCTGGGAATCCCCAAATATGTCTCGGGCATTCGCCGCTCCGACATTCCCGAGATGGCGGCGCATGCCGATGCCGAGGCCAATCCGCTGTACCCCGTTCCGCTTTTGATGGACCGCTTGGAGCTCGAGCGTATGTACGAGGTCGTCGCGGGTGGTATGTTTGAGGACGAGAACTAGGAGGGTGCCATGAACACCGAGGAAATTGCGCGCATCGTCGGCGATCAGCGCACTTACTTTAAAACGCACGCTACGTTTGATGTTGATGCCCGACGTCGCGCGCTCGTGAGTTTACGCGATGCGGTACGGGCGCACGAGGCCGATATTGCCCATGCACTCAAGACCGATTTGGGAAAGTCGCATGACGAGGCATATATGTGCGAGATCGGCACGTCGCTTTCCGAGATTCGTCATCAGATCGCTCACGTGGCTCGATGGAGTCGTCCGCGCCTGCGTCCGTGTGACCTTGCCAACGCCGTGAGCGCGTGCAAAACGCAAGCCGTGCCCTATGGCGTCACGCTCATCATGGCTCCGTGGAACTACCCGTTTTTGCTAACACTCGAGCCGCTCGCCGGCGCCCTTGCCGCGGGCAATACCGTGGTCATCAAGCCGAGTGCCTATGCTCCGGCATCGAGCGCGGTGCTCAAGCAAATCTGTGAAGAGGCATTTGATCCGCGCCTGGTGACGGTTGTCGAGGGCGGGCGCGCCGAGAACGAAGCGTTGCTCGATGAGTGCTGGGACAAGATCTTCTTTACCGGTAGCGTTCCGGTCGGCAAGCTCGTCATGGAGCGCGCGAGTAAAAACCTCACGCCCGTGACGCTTGAGCTGGGCGGCAAGAGCCCCTGCATCGTGGATGCGACGGCAAACTTGAAGGTTGCGGCGCGGCGTATCGCCTTTGGTAAATGGCTCAACGTGGGGCAGACCTGCGTGGCGCCCGACTACCTGCTGGTCGATGCGCGCGTGCACGACGAGCTGCTGGACCTCATCAGGGAAGAGGCCCGCCGTATGTTTGGCGAGCATCCGCTCGATAACGAGGACTACGGGCATATCGTCAACGCCAAGCATTTTGCGCGTGTGCGCGGGCTGATCGATCCCGATAAGGTCGTGCTGGGAGGCACGGCGCGCGAGTCGTCGCTCAAGATTGAGCCGACGATCCTAGACGGCGTGACCCCCGATGACGCCGTGATGCAGGAGGAGATCTTCGGTCCCATCTTGCCGGTGCTGACGTTTGAGAGCCTAGACGAGGCCGAGACGTTTATTACGGATCGTCCGACGCCGCTGGCCCTGTATATCTTTAGCCAGGACCGTTCGGTTCAGCAACGCTTTGTGCGCTACGTGCCCTTTGGCGGCGGCTGTGTCAACGACACGATCATGCACTTGGCTACGAGCCATATGGGCTTTGGCGGCATGGGCGCGAGCGGTATGGGGCAGTACCATGGACGCGAGAGCTTCGATACGTTTAGCCACAAGAAGAGCATCGTGAACAAGGCAACTTGGCTGGACGTGCCGTTTCGGTATGCGCCCTACGCAAGCTGGAAGCACAAGTTCGTGCGCATGTTTGTGCATTAGAAAAGGGCGCAGGTAATACGAACAAGTGTTCCTATTACCTGCATTTTGCGTTAGACTACTGTTATGGAGCACGGATGGGCCAACTCCCTTTAGAAGGGATTTGGTATGAACGTAAGCGATGTTATTTCGTTATTGGCGTTGTTGATTGCGGCTATCGAACTCGGTCTGTTTATCGGCCGAATGAAATAGCCGCCCCCGCGTAAGCGAAGACGGCCACTTCTCACGATGAAAACGTGTATCGGAGTTGGCAAGACCCGCGGCAACGGGTGCCATCCGTGTTCCTATCTTATCTGCAAGCGTTCTGTCGCGCAAGCGTTGAGGCAAACGATTGAAGGACGCAGACAGGATGTATTTGTGTCCGCGCGGGACCGTAGACTTCTCAATAAGGTTACACACCGGTTTATCCGGCCGTTAGAGGAGCTGCTATGTACGAGCCTTCACGTGTTCTTCTGTCATTTCACATTGCAGGATTTCAGTATGCCGATGGCGCCTTGGTCCTGGGCGATCTTAAAGCGGGCGATAAGCTGACGCTGTGTGCCGAGCGCGATAATCCCCATGACCCCGAGGCAGTTGCGATCTACTATGGCAAGACCAAACTTGGCTACGTTCCGGGAAACGAGGTCGGCCCGCTGTCCTTGATGATGTATTACGGCCACGAGGACGTATTTGAGGCCCGCGTGCAACAGGTTGCCCCCGAGCGCAGCCCGTGGCACCAGGTGCGCGTTGGCCTCTATGTGGTGGATGCCCGCTAGTCGGCAATGGAGGCGGCCATGTTTGACGACGATGACCTGTTCGATTTGACGGATGATCCGTTTGAGTGGGATCTGCTGCTCGACGACGATGATCTGGAACAGGACCGTAAGAAACGGCGGGACAAGAAAACTTAGGGTGACGCTTCGAAAAAGCAAGACAAGCGCCGCCGCGGACTGTTCGGCGGGCTCTTTGGATAACCGCCGCATCGCTGCGTCTGTATACTTAGCACGAGTTGAACACGTTGCGAAATGAGGACACAGACGATGATGTGGTTTACCGCCGACTTGCACCTGGGCGATACGAATATCTTGCACGACATGGACCGGCCGTTTGGCTCGGTCGAGGAGATGAACCGCAAGGTCATCGATGCCATCAATGAGTGCGTGGCTGCGGACGACCGCCTCTATATTCTGGGTGACTTTACCTATCGTTTGCCCCTGGCGGAGGCGGTGCGCCTGCGCGAGCGTATCGAATGCCAGAACGTGACGCTCATCCGCGGTAACCATGACGGCGACTGGGAAGATTCCGACGTACCGCGGATTTGGGAAGACGTGCGCGATTACCTGGAGATTGCTCCCGGCTATGCCAAGGGCCATCGTCTGGTTATGAGCCACTACCCCATGCTCAGCTGGAACGGCAAGGCACGTGGCGCCATTATGCTGCATGGGCATATCCACAGCAGAGGTGACCGCGCCAACGCACGCAACCGCGATCGCGAGCGCCCTATCTTTCGCTACGATGTCGGTCTCGATGCCAACGAGTACAAGCCCGTAAGCCGCGATCAGATTCTTAGCTTCTTTGGGTTATAGGGCGCCAGAGCCACCACAAAGGGGACAGGCACCTTTGTGGTGGTTCTGGCGCCGTTGCCATTATGGCGGCGGCGCCTTTTTTGTCCGCGCGGCGCGGTAGAGTGTAGCCGGTTGATATTTGCGTCCATCGAGGAGCTGCTATGAACGAGATCAAGTGCCCGCATTGCGGCGAAGTTTTTAAGGTCGATGCATCCGGCTATGCGGATATCGTCAAGCAGGTGCGCGATGCCGAGTTCTCGCGCGACTTGGATGAGCGTGTGAAGGCAGTCCAGCGTGAGGGTGAGCAGGCGCTGGAGCTTGAGCGCTCGCGTTCGACGGCTGCCTTGCAACAGGCAAAGTCTCAGCGCAATGCCCAGCTTGTCGAGCAGAAGAACACTGCGGATCAGAAACTGGCGCAAGAGGTTGCCAAGCGCGATGCTGAGCTTGCCGAGCTGCGCGCTAAGCTCGAGGGCGCTGCCGCAGAGCGCGAGAGTGCAAGCCAGCGCGCGGCGGTTGAGGCACGAGCCAATGCTCAAAAAGAGAATGCCGAACTCCAGCGTGAGATTGATAGCCTGCGTGCGCAGCTTGGGCGCAAAGATGACGAAGCAAAGCTTGCCGAGTCGGCGGCGCGCAACGCTGCTCAAAACGATTTAGCTGCACGCGACGCTCAGATTGCCGAGCTGCAGGCCAGGCTTGCCGCGGCGGACAAGGCCCAGGAGATGGCGCTTGCCGCTGCCGCGGCAGAGTCGCAGCGTGAGCTCGATGCCGCTCGCAGCGAGGCCGAGCGCGCGCTTGCTGACTATCGCGCGAAGGTGCAAGAGAAGTTTTCCGCCGCAAAGGCTCAGTCCGAGCAAGAGGCCGAGGGCCTGCGTGCCCAGCTGCGCGAGCAGGAACTGATGGCAAAAATGAACCTGTCAGAGGCGGTCGCCGCGGCGGAGCGAGAGCGCGATGAGGCGCGTGCCAAACTGACGAGCGAGCTGGCGGTGCGCGATTCTCGCGAGGAACAGGTCAAGGCGGCACACGAGCTCGAGCTTGCGCAGGCCAAGCGCGCGAGCGATGACCTGATTCGCTACAAGGACGAAGAGATTGAGCGCCTTAAGGACATGAAGGTCCGCCTGTCCACCAAGATGGTGGGCGAGTCGCTCGAGCAGCACTGCGAGACCGAGTTCAACCGTCTGCGCATGACGGCGTTTCCTAACGCGTACTTCGAGAAGGATAACGATGCGTCCGAGGGCACCAAGGGCGACTTTATCTTCCGCGAGTGCGACGCAAGCGGTAACGAGGTCATTTCGATTATGTTCGAGATGAAAAACGAGAACGACGAGACCGCGACCAAGCACAAAAACGAGGACTTCTTTAAGAAACTCGATCACGATCGTCGCCAGAAAGGCTGTGAGTACGCGGTGCTCTGCACACTGCTCGAGCCCGAAAGCGAGCTCTATAACGCAGGGATAGTCGACGTGAGTTACCGCTATGAGAAGATGTACGTGATCCGCCCGCAGTTCTTCATTCCCATGATCACGCTGCTGCGCAACGCCGCCATGGGTTCGCTGCGCTATAAGCAGGAGCTGGCGGAGTACAAGCAGCAGAATATCGACGTCACGAACTTCGAAGCCAAGATGGAAAAGTTCAAGAATGATTTCGGCCGCAACTACGAGATCGCGAGCCGCAAGTTCCAAACGGCGATCGATGAGATCGATAAGACGATTAGCCACCTGCAGAAAACCAAGGAGGCGTTGCTGTCCTCCGAGAACAATCTGCGCCTAGCCAACAAGAAGGCGGACGATCTTACCATTCGCAAGCTCACGTGGGGCAACAAGACCATGAAGGCCGCGTTTGACGAGGCGCGCGGGGCTGCGACAGAGACAAACGATGAGCCAGCCGAGGCGGATTCGTATGAGGTCGAGGGTGCCGAGTAAGGCATAGCGTATAGCGCAAAAGCGGGGCCGCTGGCTATATTGCCAGCGGCCCCGCTTCGTTTCGTTCCAGTATGTTCGGCTAGTCCTCGAGCAGGTCCTCGATAAAGCCGACGCGGTAGTTTTTGAAGATGACCTCGCCGCCGTCTTGCGTGGCGTCCAGATCGACATCGCCCATGATGCCAAAATCGTGGTCGCCATCCTCGTCGGCAAAGATCTGGTGCACGTGCCATACGTGCGCGGTCTTCTCGTCGGACTCGTCAATGGAAAACATCGCGGCGCTGCGGGCATCTCCGTCGGTGAGGATTTCCTCGTGCTGCTCGTGGTAAGCGTCGAGTGCTTTTTGCCAGCGGATCTCGCTCATGCCCCAGTCGTCGTCGAGCTCGCCCAGGTCGCGAACGTGCTCGCGGGCGGCAAGGGTCACGCGGCGGAAGAGCGCGTTGCGCACCAATAGCGTGCAGCCGCGACGGTCCGCCACGACCTCGTCGATGCCCTGCGGCGGCGCAGCATCGAGGGCTGCCGGGTTGCCGGCGTTCTCCCACTCATCCACCAGGCTCGAGTCCACCGAGCGCACCACAAAGCCCAGCCACGAGATAATGTCGCGCAGGCGCTCGTCGCGCTTCTCGATGGGCACGGTGCGGTCGAGTGAACGGTAGGCCTCTGCCAGGTAACGCAGCAAAATGCCCTCGGAGCGGGCGATGCCGAGCTTTTGGATATAGCCCTTAAAGTCGCTCGCGCTCTCCAGCATGTCGCGCAGGACGCTCTTGGGCGAGAGCTGGTAGTCGTTGGCCCAAGGTACTTCTTGGCAGTACTTGTCGAAGGCGGCATCGAGCAAGTCCTCGAGCGGCTTTTCGTAGGTGACATCCTGGATGCGCTCCAGGCGTTCCTCATATTCGACGCCGTCAGCCTTCATTTCGGCCATCGCGCGGTCGCGCGCGGCGCGCTCCTGCGCGCGCAATACCTGCTTGGGGTCCTCGAGCGTTGCCTCGACCATCGAGATCAGATCCATGGTATAGGTCTCACTCTCGGGGTCGAGCAGCTCCAGCGCGGCAAGCAAAAACGGCGAGAGCGGCTGGTCGAGCGCAAAGTCCTCGGGCAGATCGACCGTCAGTGCATAGTCGATGTCTGGCGCGGCGTCAGTCGGGGCGTCGGGCGCGGGCGGCACCTCGGTGCGAACGACGACGCCGGAATCGATGAGCGTGGCGAAGATCTCGTCGGCACGAACCTCGAGCTTTGCCTTTTCCTCAGGGGTCTGCAGGCTTGTTTCGATGAGGTCGTGTACGCGGGCTCGGGCATCGCCGCCCTGCTCGACCACGCTAATCACCATGGAGTGCGTGATGCGAAGGCGCGGCTTGAGCGTCTCGGGCTGCGTCTCGATCAGGCGCTCAAAGGTCTGCTTGTTCCAGGTGACAAAGCCCTCGGGGGCCTTCTTCTTTTTAATCTTGCGGAGCTTCTTGGGGTCGTCGCCCGCCTTGGCCATGAGTTTGGCGTTCTCGATCTCGTGCTCCGGGGCCTCGGCGATGACCATGCCCTCGGTATCGAAGCCCGAGCGGCCGGCGCGACCGGCAATCTGATGGAACTCGCGGGCGCGCAGGCGACGCATCTTGTAGCCGTCGAACTTGGTGAGCGCGGTGAGCACCACGGTGTGGATGGGTACGTTGATGCCGACGCCGAGCGTATCGGTGCCGCAGATGACGGGCAGCAGGCCCTGCTGCGCCAAACGCTCGACCAGCAGACGATAACGCGGCAGCATACCGGCGTGGTGCACGCCGACGCCGCAGCCAAGCAAACGCTTGAGGATCTTGCCGAAGGCCGTCGAGAAGCTCGTGCCCTTGGCCGCCTCCTTGATGGCCTCGCGCTGCTCCTTGCTGGCAATGCCAAAGTTGGCGAGCGACTGTGCCGTCGCAAGGGCGGCATCCTGGCTAAAGTGCACGATATAGAGCGGGGCCTCTCCGCCGCGCATCGCGAGCTCGACGGTGCCCTCGAGGGAGGTCGTCACGTAGTCGTAGCTCAGCGGCACGGGGCGTGGGGCATCGACGACCAAGTCGCAGGTAGCGCCGGTGTGTTCCTCGAGTGAGGCGGCGATGGCAGTGACATCGCCGAGCGTGGCGCTCATGAGCATGAATTGCGTGTGAGGCAGGGTGAGCAGTGGCACCTGCCAGGCCCAGCCGCGGTCGGGGTCGGCAAAATAGTGGAACTCGTCCATGGCGACGCAGCCCACGTCGGCGCCCTCGCCCTCGCGCAGTGCATCGTTGGCAAGGATTTCTGCCGTGCAGCAGATGACGGGCGCCTTGGTGTTGATATGCGTGTCGCCGGTGATCATGCCGACGTTATCGCGGCCGAGCACCTGCACAAGGTCGAAAAACTTTTCGCTGACCAGAGCCTTGATGGGGGCCGTGTAATAACAGCGCTTGCCCTGTGCCATGCCCATAAAGAGCATGCCTAGCGCGACAAGCGACTTGCCCGATCCGGTCGGTGTTCCCAAAATGACATGGTCACCGGCGGCTAGATCCATGAGGGCCTCTTCCTGGTGGTCCCACAGCTCAATACCGCGGTCGCTTGTCCATTCAAAGAAGCGTTCGAAGGCCTGATCGGGCGTGAGCCATGGTTCGGGCTCGCTACCATCCTCGGGCTCCCACCAGGTGGGGGAGAGCGCGCCGAGCGAGCCGAATTCGGCTTCGGTTCCCGTGCCGCCCGAGAACGAGCTGGCGGCGCCGGCGCCAGAAACGGTGCTGGCGGAAGTATCTGTCGTGGTCTGTGCCATGTGGTTGCTTTCTCTCGCCGTTTGTCCGCCAACTATTATGGCGTAGCAGCGGCGCGGGGTGCCAGCGCGCGAGAAAATGCAGGAAATGGGCGTTCTGCCCAGCCGTTTGGTGCAGTTGCCAGCTAAGTGAGTAGACTTTTTGCAATATCGCGAGCACATGGCTTTTGCGCAAGAGCTCTACCTGCACTGATAATTGTTCTCGGGGGAAGCGGGCACTGCGGGGCGCGGCAA
>JAUUSS010000076.1 GCA_030841765.1 Collinsella aerofaciens
GATAGCGCGTGAGCACCGCGCCCCAAATGAGGTCGATGTGCTGGCGGCTCTCGCCGGCGTCGGCCAGATTCTGGTCGAGCGAGACGAGGTTATCGAAGGCCTGCGTGATCTCGGCCTTGGTAAACGAAGAATACTGAGCGCGGGCAACCGGCAAATCCGGCGCCACCTCGCGCACCTTGTTGAGGGCGTCCGAGCCGATCAGCTCGCCCTCACGGTCGAAGTCCGTGGCGATGATAACGCTGTCGGACTTTTTGGCGAGGTTCTTGAGCGAACGAATGAGCTCTTTCTCGGCCGGCAGCTTAATGACCGGTGCCCAGGTGAGGTAAGGCAGGCTCTCGAGCTTCCAGCCCTTGATGGAGATACCGTCGGCAAGGAACGGCTTACGCTTGGTGTCGTACGGCGGACGAGCCAGGCCGTCGGGCATGTCGGCCGGCAGCATCTCGCCGTCCTCGGTCACCGAATACCAACCCAGCTTTTTATCGAACAGCACGCTGTCGCAAAAATCGGGCGCCAGGATGTGACCGGCAAGGCCGATGGTCACGCACTCCTCGCCCTTCCACTCAAAACGGTAGATGGCGGTGTTGTACACCTTGTCCTTTTTGGGCTTACCCGTGGACAGACGCTCGGCGATCTGGCGCGCGGCGTCGTTTTTCTCGGCGATGATGAGCTTCAAAAGAGGCTCCTATCTCGTATCTCTGCGGCTACGCCCGCCTTTTGGCGGCCGACTTACGCCCTTGCTTGCTCGATTTGCCCGATGAGCCAATCGCACCAGGCATCCATGCCCTCGCCCTTGCGAGCGCTCACGGCAAACCGCGGCGCCTGCGGATTGAGGTCATCGAGTGTCTTAGTATACCTATCCATGTCAAAATCGAAAGCCGGGGCCACATCGACCTTGTTGAGCAGCTGCGCACCGGCGTGCTGGAAGATGCCCGGGTACTTGATGGGCTTGTCGTCGCCCTCGGGCACCGAGAGGATCATGATGGACAGGTTCTCGCCCAGGTCAAAGTCGACCGGGCAGACCAGGTTGCCCACGTTCTCGATAAAGATGACGTCGATGTTTTCCAGACCCACGGCCTGGTCAAACGCGTCGACGGCCTCCATGATCATGTTGCCCTCGAGGTGGCACAGGCCGCCCGTGTTGATCTGAATGGCGGGCATGCCGGCTTCCTTCATGGTGATGGCGTCGACGTCCGAAGCGATATCGCCCTCGATAACGGCGCAGCGCAAGCCCGCCTTGTCGCGCAGGCGCTCGTTAGTGCCCAGAATCGTGGTGGTCTTGCCCGAGCCGGGGCTCGACAGCACGTTGATCACATAGGTGTTTGTCTCTGCAAATCGCTGACGCAGCTGATCTGCCAGGCGCTCGTTGCGCGACAGGATCGGCGACGCGATATCAATCGTTTTCTCGGCCATATTCGGCGCTCCTTACTTTTGCCCCTTTATACCCCATCGCCAGATGGCTGGGCAGTTAATCGTCGGGGGTTTCGACCTCGATGCTGGCGATGTCGAGCTCGCGGCCGTGCAGTAGGCGCACGTTAGCGCCGCCGCACTGGGGACAGCGACAGTGGAAGCGATCGTGGTCGAAAACCTCACCGCAGTCCAGACACTCGCTTTGCGGATGGACCTCCTCCACGGCAAGCTCGCAGCCTCGCGTGAGCGGGTCCTCGTCGCGAAATGTCTCCCACGCAAAGTCGAGCGCCTCGCGCACGACCTCGGTCATATCCCCGATACGCAGCGTTACCAAAACGGCGCGCGAGGCCCCCGCCCCACGCGCCGCGCGAATCACTGTATCGAGTATGCCGTTGACAATGCCAACCTCGTGCATACCGATTTACTCCTCGTCGTCCTCGTCGTCCGAGAACAGGTCCAGACGGCTCACGAACAGGCCCTCCTTGCCCTCGCGCGCGGTAATGACCACGCGAGCGATGGCGAGCGAAATCTCGTAGAGCGAGAGCAGGGCGCCATACATGAGACCCAGCGTAACGGGCGAGCCGTCGGGCGTAATCACAGCCGAACCCACGAGCAGGCCCACGTACACGTAGCGCCAAGCGCTGCGGAAGGCCGCGTAGGACACGATATGGAAAACAGACAGGTAGAAGATGATGAGCGGCAGCTCGAACGCCACACCAAAGCCGATCATGAAGAGCAGCTCCATGTTGACGTAGTTCTCCAGATCGGGCAGCGCCGTAGCGACAGCCGAGGTCTCGCCGATGAGCCACTCAAAGCCCGCCGGGATGATAATGAAGTAGCAGAAGATGGCGCCCAGGAAGAACAGAACCGTCGAGGCGAGCACCGTGGGCACAACCCACTTGCGCTCGTTGGGGCGCAGTGCCGGCAGGAAAAATGCCAGGATCTGCCAGATGATCATGGGCGTGCACATGACCACGGCCATCTTGATGGCCAGCGAGAAGCGCAGGCCAAAGCCGCCGAGCGTGGTGGTGATGTAGAACTTACCGTCCGGCACAAAGGAGCGGATGGGGTCTTCCAAGATGTCGAGCACCACGGGCGTGGCGAAATACAGCACGATGGCTGCGGCAAAGACCGATACGACCACGATGGTCAGGCGGCGACGGAGCTCTCCCAGATGATCGAAGAGCGGCATACGCGCAGGTCCGATAGGCATTACTCATCGCCTCCCTTCGGGGCGTCGGCGGTGGCAGCTTCGTCCTCGGCCTCGAGCTCGCGGGCGAGCTGGTCGACGACGGCCTTGCGCTTGCGGGGACGACGGGCGTAGAGGTCGGCCGTCGTGGGCTCTGCCGGCTCGGGCTCGGGCTCTGCAGCAGGTTCGGGCTCGACGGTGGCAGCGGCGGCAGGCTCGGCCTCGGCGGGCTCAGCGCCCTCGGCCTCAGTCTTCTCGGCAGCATTCTCGCCCTCAGCAGCACCCTCGCTCGCGGCCTTCTCGGCAGCAAGACGGGCACGGCGCTCGGCAAAGGTCTCCTTCTTGGCGGGCGCAGCCGTCTCGGCGGCATCCTCGTCCGCATCGGAATCGTCATCGACGGCAGCCTTCTTGGGCTTGACCGGGGCCGACGCGGCCTCGCTCACCGGATCGATAATCTCGGACTGAACAACGGCCGTCATCTTTTCCTGCGTCTCGCGGAACTGACGGATGGCACGGCCGATCGTGCGGCCCATCTGCGGGAGCTTATCCGGGCCAAACAGCAAAAAGCCGAAGACCACGATGATCGCGAGCTCACCCTCTCCAATACCAAACACACATACCTCCAAGGCTCGATGTGAGTCGAGCCCGCACCGCGCCATTCGGCCGGAACTCGTCTATTCATTCGGTCAAGTATAGCGCCCGGACGCCAAAACGTCCGAGCGCATCACAAACATATGCCAAACGGCACGCCCTTTTGGGAGCAAAGACTATGCAGCGGTGATCGAAATCTCCTGGTCGACACCCAACAGCTGAACCACGCGCATCACCGGGGGCTGCACATTGGTGCAGCTAAAGCGCTTGCCGTGGTCGACCGCGTGGTGTGCGGCGCCCACGAGCACGCCAATGCCCGTCGAATCA
The DNA here is from genome assembly GCA_030841765.1 of Collinsella aerofaciens. Taxonomy (GTDB): domain Bacteria; phylum Actinomycetota; class Coriobacteriia; order Coriobacteriales; family Coriobacteriaceae; genus Collinsella; species Collinsella aerofaciens_AV. The sequence goes on from JAUUSS010000076.1 coordinate 3,515, forward strand.
ATGTAGCTCACCTGGGCAAAATCGAGCTCAACGGCCTCGGTGGGCTGCTCGAGCGCCAGGTCGATGGCATTGCGCAGGCTATCGGCGTTAGAGATATCGATCTCGCCGGTTACCTTAATGGTGTAGAGCTCTGGCGTGGGGTTGGTGGAAATACCCAAATCCATGTATATGCTCCTTTACGTATCGAAAGTGCGGATAGTACGGGAAGCCGCGCGTTAGGCGCGCTCGGCACGCGCAAGCTCGGCAGCGACGAGCTTAACGGCCAGCACCAGCACATCGAGCGCGGCCTCCAGGTCCTCGACCGTGGGATAGCTCGGCGCGATGCGGATGTTGGTGTCGCGCGGGTCCTTGCCATAGGGCCAGGTGGCACCGGCCGGCGTGAGCTTGACGCCCAGGTCGGCACAAAGCGCGGCGACCTTCTGGGCCGAGCCCTCGGGACCATCGAAGCTTACAAAGTAGCCGCCGCGGGGGTGCGTCCAGGTAGCACAGCCCGTGTCGCCCAAGCCCTCGGTGAGCTTGCGCTCGACGGCCTCAAAGCGCGGACGCAGGAACTCGGCATGCTTTTTCATGTGCTCCTTGACCGCCTCGATGGTGGGAAGGAAGCGCACGTGACGCAGCTGGTTGAGCTTGTCGGCGCTGATGAGGCCGGCCTTCAGGCGCTTGGAGAACTCGGCGATGACCGCGGGGCTCGCACCGATAAAGCCGATGCCGGCGCCCGGGAAGGTGATCTTGGACGTCGAGGCAAAGGCCACCACGCGGTCCTCGGTGCCCGCCGCGCGAGCGAGGTCAAAGATGTTTGCGAGCTCGTCGGTCTCGTCGTACAGGTCGTGCACGCAGTAGGCGTTGTCCCAGAAGATGCGGAAATCGGGCGCGGCCGTGGGCATCTCGACCAGGCGGCGCACAGTGTCCTCGCTAAAGGTGATGCCCGTGGGGTTGGAATACTTGGGCACGCACCAGATACCCTTGATGGAATCGTCGGCGGCAACCAGGCGCTCGATCTCGTCCATGTCGGGGCCGTTGTCGGTCATCGCGACGGGGACGTTCTCGATGCCCAAGTCGGCGGTGATGCCAAAGTGGCGATCGTAGCCGGGAACAGGGCACAGGAACTTGACCTTCTTGCCGTCGTGCGCGGCCTCGTAGGCATCCCAGGGCTCGCTGCCGCACGAGCCACAGCGCCAGAACATGCCGGCGATGTCGTGCTCAATCAGCAAACTCGACGAGCCCAGCACGAGCGTCTGCTCGGCAGGGCAACCCAGGAACTCCCCCGCCAGCTTGCGTGCCGAGGGAATGCCCTCAAAGCAGCCGTAGTTGGAGCAGTCGACGTTGCCGTCGTGCAGATCGGCATCGGCATTGAGGATATCGAGCATGGGTCGAGAGATGTCCACCTGGGAGGGCGACGGCTTGCCGCGGGCCATGTCGAGCGCCAGGCCCTTGGCCTTGACCTCGGCGACCTCGGCTTTGAGCGCCTCGATGGCGGCATCGAGTTCGGTGGTTTCCATCTTCTGGTAGATCGTCTGCATGGGTGCGACCTTTCGCGAAGCGGTACGTTGCAGTTCGTCTAAGTATAGACCGCCACCGCCGCAACGGTATGAAGCCGTGATAGATTAAGTTCATCGCAATGAATTACGAATCGCCGCGCATGGCGGCGTGGGGCGCCCAAGGAGGCACTATGGAGTACGGATCGTTTAGGGCCGAGGAATTCGGCGACCTGCAGCGCCTGGTCGACGGACTGTTTTACGATCGCCACGCCATCGACCGCCTGGACCTGATCGTGCAGGCCGAGATCTTGGACCTGGCGCCCGACCTCATGGAGATCGTGAATCTTTTGCCGCCCGGCTACTACGACCGCCAGTCACTTTGCGACCAGCTCAACTCCGCCTTGGCCGCCCACGGCTGGGGCGCCGTCTACGGAACGGTGGAATAAGCCTCGAGGCCGGCAATTTGGCCCGCTTCCCGACCTTGGCGAGGCTTGTTTTAGGGCTTGTGGCCAAAAAAGGGCAAATATGAGTACTGTTACCTTTTTAGTAGCAGCGATTTTTGGTCGAAATCGGCAAAACTCGACCTTGAAACTTCCTAATCACCGTCAGCTAGCGCCAAATTGGAAGTCGATGGTCACTCATTAACGTACAGTTTTTATAACTTTGTTCATTATTTTCCGCACCTAAAATGATACGCCGTTTGTGACAGTACTCACAAACGGCGTTTTTTGACCACGGGGGGGTATCTGGCAGGGGGCCAGTAGCGCTCGGATCCGAGTTTCGAACGCATCCAAACCGGTTCTGGTGTCTTTTTTCGAGCTTTTACTCGTTCTTGGGCGCGGGGTGCTTGCAGACCACACTCATGTAGATCATGCCGAGCACGGCCGCGGTGACCGAACCGGCGAGAATAGCGGCCTTGGCTGCAAGAACCTCAAACTGGGCCGTCGGGAAGGCAAGGCCGCTGATGAGAATCGACATGGTAAAGCCGATACCGCCCAGAATGCCCACGCCGGCAATCATGTGCCAGTTGACATTGTGCGGCAGCTCGCAGGCCTTAAGCTTAACCAGGGCAAACGTCATACCAAAAATGCCGATCGGCTTGCCCAGCAGCATGCCAAAGTACACGCCGAGCGTCACCGGATCGGTGAGCAGCGTGCTCATGTCCACGCCCACTAAGCGAACCTGAGCGTTTACGAACGCAAAGATCGGCAGGATCACAAAGTTGACCGGCGTGGAGATCAGACGCTCCATGCGGATAAGCGGCGGGGTCACGCGGTGCATGACGCGCTCGACCTTGGTAGTCGAGACGGTAAAGTCATGCTGGCCCAGGATGTGTGCCTCGTCGTCGTAGCGGTCATCGAGCAGCGGCAGGCACTCGCCCAGCCAATCGGTGAGACTATCGAGCTTGACGCCGCACTTGGCCGGAATGGTGAAGGCCAGGATGACGCCAGCAAGCGTGGCATGTACGCCGCTCTTGAACATGCAGAACCACAACAGCAGCCCCAGTACCGAATACGGGGCAAGGCGGTAATGCTGCGTCTTGTTGAGCCACACGAGCGCGCAGGTCGCAAGCGCGGCGGCGCCCAACCAAAACGGATTGGGGCTCTGACCGTAGAAAATGGCGATGGCGGCGATGGAGATCAGGTCGTCGGCGATGGCGAGCGTCGAGAAGAACACGCGCACGCCGTTGGGCACGCGATTGCCCAAAAGCGACAGCACGCCCAGCGCAAAGGCAATATCGGTTGCCATGGGGATGGCCCAACCGTTACGGGCACCGGCATGGTTAAAGATCAGGTAGATGCAGGCGGGAACGACGACGCCGCCCACGGCCGCCAGCATGGGAAGCATGGCCTGACGCGGATTCTTGAGCTCGCCGACCGTCATCTCGTACTTAAGCTCAATGCCCACCAACAAAAAGAAAATCGCCATGAGGAAGTCATTGACGAAAAGCTCAGCGGTGAGACCGGCCGTAAGGTTGCCCAGGCCCACATACAGCGGGGTCTCCAAAAAGTGATGGATGGCCTCGTAGGCATCGGTGTTGGCGCAGATAACGGCGGCGATAGCGGCGAAGACCATGACGGCGGCGGAAATCGTGCCGTTCTCGGCGATGCGCTCCCAAATGTCGTGACGTTCAAAGCGCTTGCGCTCACGAACGTTGAACAGCTGCTCAGTTGCTGCCATGGGCGGCTCCTTTCTCGGGAAAGCTCCCGTCTTAAAAAAGCACGGCCCGCCCAAGTGGCGGCGCCGCGCTCTAACGTATTACGCTTGCATCTAGCCTACCCTGCACGACAAGCACGCAGGCGTGGCCGAAAAGCGGAACCACAGGTTGAACATTATTTGCTCAACGGCACGGACACGCCTGTCCAAGAGACGACGCGGCGCCGTGCATAAAAAACGACCGGAGCGCGGGGCGTCCGCGATCCGGTCGTGGCGTTTGGTCAACTAAACCTAGCAGGCGGCCATAATGGGGGCAGCGACCTGCTTCTTACGGGAAAGGACACCCGGCATCCAGACGCCGTCGTGCTCGTCAGCAATGCCCAGGCCCTTCTGAGCAGCCTCGGTCTCGCCCTCGAGCAGGACCTGCGAGCCCTCCTCCATGATGTCGGTGATGCACAGGACAATGCCGTCGGCGCCCTTCTCGGCGGCGTAGGCGCGCATGGCCTCGCGGATCTCGTCGATCATGCCGAGCGCGCGGCTCTTGTCGACAGTCTCGTACTGGCCGATGAGCAGCTTCTTACCGGCGGGCTCGAACATCTTGATGTCGTTGCCGACCATCTCGGCTGCGGTGAAGGAGCCGGACGGACGGGTGAGGAAGACCTCCATGCCAAACTTGACCGGGTCGACGCCCACCTGCTCGCCGAGCTTGGCGGCGACGGCGCGGTCGACATCGGTGGTGGTGGGGCTCTTGAGCATGAGCGTGTCGGTCATCATGGCCGAGAGCAGCAGCTTGGCCTGGACGTCGGAAAGCTCAACGCCGAGCACGCCGGCGAGCTTGGTGACGATGGTGCAGCTGGAGCCCCAGGGCAGGCAGATGTAGTGCAGCGGGCCGGCGGTCTCGAAGTCGCCGATGCGGTGATGGTCGACAACACCAAAGACCGTGGCGTCCTTAAGGCCGGCGACGGACTGGGCAGACTCGTTGTGGTCGGTGAGGACGACGAGCTGACCGGCCTCGACGGAATCAATCACGCGGGGCTCGGCGATGCCGGCGTCGGCGAGCAGCTTGGCGGACTCGGCCGGAAGCTGGCCCAGAGCGCAAGCCTCGTAGGTGTTGCCGGCATACTCAACCTGGTTGAGCAGCTGGGACAGGACGACGGCGCTCATGATGGCGTCGTTATCGGGGTTCTGGTGACCAAAGACAAGAACGTTTGCCATGGGTTTCCTCCACTTGATATGTGTACTTGGACGTAGCTATGGTAGCACGCCGATGCCGAGCCTTCGCAGACGGAAGGGCCACGGCATATTTTGGGGCAGGCACGGGGGCCAAGACTATCCCTTTTGCACCGTGTTGGTGCAAAGTAACCTGACCCCCTTGTACCAGCTATTTACCGGCGGCGCGCAGAGCTACGTAGGCGGCGCCGATGATGCCGGCGTCGTTGCCGAGCGAAGCGACCTTAATGGGCGTCTCGCGCGAGGCGGAAAGCGCGTAGCGCTGGAAGTGCTCGCGAACGGCGTCGAGGTAGACATCGGCCGAGGCGGACGCACCGCCGCCGATCAGGAACATCTCGGGGTCGACCACGTTGGCGATAAGCGCCAGAGCGCGGCCGAGATAGTCGGCCATGGTATCGGCAGCTGCCAGCGCCAGCTTGTCACCCTCGCGGCAGGCCTGGAACACGTCCTTGGAATCTGAGGGGCCGGTGAGCTCGATGGGCTCGACGCCCGCCTTCTTGCACTCGGCAAGGTAGTTGCTCACCACGCCGGTGGCACTGGAATACTGCTCCAGGTGGCCATGGCCACCGCAGCCGCAGGTACGCTCCTCGGCCGGGTTCAGGCACATGTGGCCAATCTCGCCGCCGGCGCCCACAACGCCCGATACCACATCGCCGTTAACGATAACGCCGCCGCCCACGCCGGTACCGATGGTGACCATCACCACGTTCTGTACACCCTTGGCAGAGCCGAGCCAGGCCTCGCCCATGGCAGCGGCGTTGGCGTCGTTCTCATACTTAACGACCGCATCGGGGCAGTGCTCCTGAATGGCGACCCTCAGCTCGGGCAGGTTAATGGCAATGTTGGCCTTGACCTTGGCATCGCCCGACGCCGGGATGGGGCACGGAACGGCCAGGCCAATGCCTGCCACAAAGGCACGCGGAATCTGCGCCTTGGCGACCACCTGGTCGATAGCCTCGGTCACCGCGGCAAAGCCCGCAGCGTCAACGATGGGAGGCGTGAGCACGCTGGCCTTGGCCAGCAGGTTTCCGTCCTCGTCGAACAGGCCCTCCTTAACCGAAGTGCCGCCGACGTCGATGCCGATGTAGTACTGCTTAGGTTCCATGGGAGCCCACCTTTCTCGTTTAAACATTGCCTGTATGGTACCGCTCCCAAGGCAAAAACCTACCAAAAAGGGACAGGTTTGTTTTGGCAGGTTTTATCTGGGGAAGCGCGAATGGTCGCTTAATAGGTCGCGCAAGACCTTCCCCAAATATAAAGGCGCCGGGAGGCGGAGACTCCCGGCGCCCGTCAAAGGGACTGTGTTGTCTGTTGGACCGCACGGTCCATCGCGGCGATAACGCCGACTAGGCCTGAAGTACCTGCAGCTGCTTGTGAATCTCGATGAGCTCCGTCGCCATGACGCGCATGGTCTCGGTACCGGCCATCTGGTCCTCGGCATGCAGCAGAATCAACGGGGCCTCGCCGTTACGCTCGCCGTTGGCCTCCTTCTTCAGAAGCCCCATGTGAACATCGTGGCCACCGTTATAGGCCTCGTCGCCCTGCTTGATAAGCTCCTCGGCGGCGCCAAAATCGCCCTCCTTGGCCTTTTGCACGGCATTGATGTACATGCTCTTGGCGGTACCGACGTAGCTGATGATCTCAAAGCAGGTCATCTGCAGTTCGTTCATATCCTCCATGCGGAGCACCTAGCCCATCACGCTGACGCAGTGGTCGATGATGCCGGCAGCGTTCATGCGGCCGTAGTCGACCATGTTGATGACCTCGACCGGGAAACGGCCGGCGGCCTCCTTCTCAAAATCGCCCTTGGTGTAGCCGATCTGCGGGCCAAGCAGCAACATGTCGCACTCGCCCAGGTGATCGTGGGCCTCGTTCATGGGACGAGCCTCGACCTCAATATCCAGACCACGGTTTGCAACCTCGGCCTGCATCTTCTGGACCAGCAGGCTCGTGGACATACCGGCATTGCAGCAGAGCATGATCTTCTTCATGGTTTCCTCCTTATAACTGCGCGGCGCGCAGACGACGACTGGTTTTATTCCTTGCGGCTATTGTGCCCACCCCCTGCATCTTTACACAAGGGAGAGAGCCACGGGCACCGGCACCGCGTACCGGTGCCCGCAACGGTGAAAGGGACGAACGTTAGGCGTTCTACTCGGCAAGAGCCTCCTGCTTGGCGATTGCCTTCTCGGAAATCTTCATGAAGGGCAGGTAGACGGCCATGCCAATGACAATCTCGAGAGCCTGCCACACGCCGGCGCGCCAGTCAAAGCCCGTAGCGAGCAGGGCATTGATGACGGGAGGCATAGTCCAGGGCACCTGGGCGATGCAGGGGCTGATGATGCCTGCGCAGGTAAGGCCATAGGTGATGCCGATGAACAGGTCGGGAAGGAGGACAAACGGGATCATGAGCGGCAGGTTGTACACGATGGGGTAACCGTAGATAACCGGCTCGTTGATGTTGAACAGACCAGGCAGGATAGCCATCTTGGAAACGGTCTCGGAAGCCTTGTTCTTGGAGAACAGGAGCGTGTCGAGCAGAAGCATGAGGGTGCAGCCCGAGCCGCCGATGAGGGCAAAGCTGTTAACGATCTGCATGTTCATGTAGTGATCGGGTTGGATGGTGCCACCGGCGGCAAAGGTAGCCATGTTGTCGACGATGAGCATGGTCAGGATCGGCTCGACGGTAGCGCCAGAGATGGTGGACTGGTGAATACCGACGCAGAACAGCAGGTTAGCAAGGGTGTAGATGAGGATAACAGCCCACGGACCGGCGTTCATGATGCTCTTGAGCGGGTTGGAGATGCACGTGGAGATGATGGCGCACAGATCGGTGCCGGCGCACACGGCGAGCAGGGCTGCGGCAAGAGCGAAGATCGCGAGGTTGAGCAGCATCGGGATCATGACGTTGAAGGAGTTGGAGACCGCGGGGGGCACGCCCTCGCCCAGCTTAACCTTGAGCTTCTCGACGCCAGAAATCTTGATGAAGAGCGAGACGGAAAGCAGGGCGATGATAATGGCCGAGAACAGACCGTTGGTGCCGGTGTTGGCAGTCGAAAGGGCGCCCGTGACCTCGGCGGAGGTGATCTTGTCGGTGAGCAGCGGGCTCGTGGCGGCAAGCGTGGCGGTGATCTGCTGCGGCATCATGATGACGAAA
>JAUUSS010000077.1 GCA_030841765.1 Collinsella aerofaciens
CGGTCTTTCATGCAGCAGGGGCTCTCAATGTTTTTATGTCCTGCTCATATCGTCTCTGCCGGCAGCTTGGAACAGTCCTTAAAGCCCGCATCAATCAACTGCGGAAAGCGCATCCCAGAATGAGCGTCCAACATGGGACATGGTTTCCCTTGAGGGCCTCAACCGGAAAATGCATCCCGGAATGTTGCCGGAAAGTGGAACGTAGTTTCCCAAACAGGCCGTGCGCGGAAAGTGCATCCCGCTATCGAACTTCAAAGCGGGATGCATTTTCCGTGCCAGCAGTTCCGGGCAGCCAGAGACCACTCATTTAAGTCTGTCCCCAACGACTAGTAGTAGGCCCACATGGCTTCGACTTCGTTAAGGACCTCTACGACGCCCCAGCGGCGGGCGCTGCGGCTGGCCGAGTTGGGATCGAAGACTCCAATCTGGTCGGCGTCGTCAATACCGTAAAGCACGATGTAGTGTCCAACGCTGGTAAAGGTGCCCGGTCGAACGGCGGCGATGACGGGCGCTCCCGAACGCAGCGCCTGAGTCATCGAGTCGCGATCGTTATGGAGCTCCGTTCCGTTAAGTCCCAACTGCCACGCGCCGCTCGTCATAAACGACCATTCGGTTGCACCGGTGGGGGCGTAATTGCCCACCTCGGAAAGCGCGCACATATCGACGGGGGTCATATCGGTGCGTCCCGTCTTAAAGATATAGACCATGGTGAGGCACGTAGGCCCGCAGGCATTTTGGCGGATGGTGCCGCCGGCGTAAGGCAGCTCCGACCACGCAGGGTCGATCTGATAGATATGGGGCATCGTGCCGGCTTGCCATTGAGAGCGCGGGGTCGAAAAGGCGAAAGAATAACCGGGCGCGACGGGGGCCTTGAGCAGCTTGTCCTCGGCGGTGGGCTCGAGACCGGCCGACCCGTGGGACATACAGGAGCTCATAAGCACAAAGACCAGACAGGTAAGGATAGAGCACAGTGCGAGGCGAAGTCGACGAGCCGGCAGGGCGGTGGCATTCGCGTGCGATGTCGAGCGGTAGGGCTTGCCGTCGCGTCCGCCTTGGGGATGCGAAAAGAAGCGGTTGATATGGATGTTGGGCTGACGTGCGCCGTTGCGGCGCAGTTGCGGAACCTCGGCCTGACGCTGTCGAGTGCGCGCGCCCAAGCGGCTATCTTGCTGCGCGCTTGTGCCCGTGCTCAGACGGCCACTCTGCCGTGTTCTGCTTGACTGCTGCCGAGACGAAGGTCTGGGTTGCTCTTGGAGGCGTTGCGGATTGCTGCTCGTGGCACTTCTGGGCGTAGGCGTGGTACGGCCAGCAAGGCGAACGCTTTGTCGCCGTTGATCACCGTCGTTGTATCCGTATGCCATTCGTACCGCCTTGTCTCATGTATAACCTGTCCATCCTACAAAAAAGATGTGCAACAAATGGGTCTGCGCGTCAAAAGCTCGGTAAACGGTACGAAAGGCGCAAAACACACGGCCTCAAAAACATCTCTATATGCGTCCGATGAGCGTACGCCCGTCGGGCGGGCGGCAACAATGAACGGCAAACCGTGCCGTTCGTCCCAAAAACGGCGCCGCTCGTTTTGCAGTTCTGCCTTCGGTCGAGCTGCAAGCGGAGCTGCTGCGCCAAGGCCGTATCTTAAAGCCACGAAATAAAAGAGCGCGGCAAAACAGACCGCGCAAGGGGTGACGTCAAGGGGCGTCAAAAAGGAAAGGAGGGGAACAATGGCGGACAAGAACGCAGAAGTTGCAGTCGAAGGTAACGGCGGCATGAAGAAAACGCTTTCGCTCTGGAACTTCTTCACCATCGGTTTCGGTGCCATCATCGGAACTGGCTGGGTTCTGCAGGTCGGCGACTGGATGGTCGTGGGCGGCGGTCCCGTTCCCGCTATGATCGCATTCCTCTTGGGTGCAATCTTCCTCGTGCCCGTCGGAGCTGTTTTCGGTGAGCTCACGGCTGCTATCCCCATCTCGGGCGGCATCGTCGAGTATGTCGATCGTAGCTTTGGCCGTACGCTGAGCTACATCACCGGATGGCTTTTGGCCCTGGGCAACGGCATCCTGTGCCCGTGGGAGGCAATCGCTATCTCGACCCTCGTGTCCGAGATGTTCGGCAGCCTGCCCGGTCTTGAGTGGCTGCGCGCCGTCAAGCTCTACACCATCCTGGGCGCCGACGTTTACCTGTTCCCGACGCTGATCGCGCTCGGCTTTGCAGCCTACGTCATCTTCCTCAACTTCCGCGGTGCCAGCTCGGCCGCCAAGCTTCAGGCCTTCCTGACCAAGGCTCTGCTCTGCGGCATGCTGCTCGCCATGGGCGTCTCGCTGTTCACCGGCTCGCCGGACAACGCCATGCCCGTGTTCTCCCAGGTCGCCGGCGCTGGCGGCGGCAAGGCCGCTACCGAGAGCTCCAGCCTGTTTGCCGGCATCGTGTCGGTCCTGGTTCTGACCCCGTTCTTCTATGCCGGTTTCGACACCATTCCTCAGCAGGCTGAGGAAGCAGCCGAGGGCCTCAACTGGAACAAGTTCGGCAAGATCATCTCCCTGGCCCTGCTGGCCGCCGGCGGCTTCTACATGGTCTGCATCTACTCGTTCGGCACCATCCTCGACTGGCATGAGTTTGTTAAGAGCCCGGTTCCCGCGCTTGCCTGCCTCAAGGGCATCAACATGCTTCTGTACCTGGCCATGCTCGTCATCGCCACGCTTGGACCCATGGGCCCGATGAACTCCTTCTACGGCGCCACGAGCCGCATCATGCTCGCCATGGGCCGCAAGGGCCAACTGCCCGAGAAGTTCGCCGAGGTCGACCCCAAGTCCGGCGCTCCCAAGCTCGCCTGCGTCGTTCTGGGCGTTATCACCGTCATCGGTCCGTTCCTGGGCAAGAACATGCTCATCCCTCTGACCAACGTGTCGGCTCTCGCCTTCATTTTCTCCTGCGGTATGGTCGCCCTCGCCTGCCTGCGCATGCGCTTCACCGAGCCCGACCTGCCTCGTCCCTACGAGGTGCCCGGCGGCAAGTTTGGCATCGGCCTCGCTATCGCTGCCTGCGCCATCATCATCGGCCTGCTCGTGATTCCGTTCTCTCCCGCCTCCCTCAACATGGTGGAGTGGAGCATCGTGATCGGCTGGTTGGCTATTGGCCTGGCCCTCATGGCTTTCACCAATTCCCGCAAAAAGTAACGCCTAGCCGGGGCGGATCGGGTGCGTGGGGCCCTCTCTCCCGCGCACCGAACCCGGCACCACTTGGGTAGCTTTGTGAGGCCTTAACCCAACACGGCCTCGCCCACTATATGGATCCATAAGGAGGAACCATGTCCACTAAGTATGCAATCGTTGGCGGCAAGCTCATCGACGGTACCGGTGCCGAGCCGGTCGAGAACTCCCTCGTTCTCGTCGACGACAACGGCAAGATCGAGTACGCCGGCACTATGCAGGACCTTCCCGAGGGCGTTGAGGTCATCGACGCCGCCGGCAAGACCGTCCTTCCCGGCCTGATCGACACCCATCTGCACTTCTCGGGCAACCTGACCGACGATGATACCGATTGGGTCATGCAGCCGCTCCTCGAGAAGCAGGCCGTCGCCGTCAAGCAGGCCTACGACTGCCTCACTCACGGCCTCACCACTGTCTGCGAGATCGGCCGCTTTGGTATCCAGATCCGTGACTGCATCGACAAGGGCGTCTTTAAGGGCCCGCGCGTTCTGGCCACCGGCCTCGGCTTCTGCCGCGTTGCCGGCCACGGTGACTCCCACCACTGCACCCAGGAGCTCAACAAGGAATCCCATCCCTGGGGCGACCAGGTCGACGGTCCTTGGGATCTGCGCAAGGCCGTCCGTCGTCGCCTGCGCGAGAACCCCGATGCCATCAAGATCTGGGCTACCGGTGGCGGCATCTGGCGCTGGGACTCCGGTCGCGACCAGCACTATTGCTCCGAGGAGATCCAGGCCGTAGTCGAAGAGGCAAAGATGGTCGGCATCCCCGTGTGGAGCCACTGCTACAACAACCACGCCGCTGCCTACGATTCCGTTCGCTTTGGCTGCGAGCAGCTGATTCACGGCTTCGATATCGATGAGCGCACCATGGACCTCATGGCCGAGCAGGGCACCTTCTTCACCCCGACGATCGCCTTCCTGCCCACCTGGTACGCCACCTATCCGCCCGTCTACGTCCCCGAGCTGCACGACAAGTACGAGGGCACCCTGGTCGAGAAGGAGCTGCAGCGCAACTACGACTGCCTGCGCGAGGCCAAGAAGCGCGGCGTCGTCATGACGATCGGCTCCGACTCCTTCTCCTTCGTCACCCCGTACGGCACCTGCTCCATCGAGGAGATGTACGAGTTCGTCGACAAGATCGGCTTCACCCCGGTCGAGACCATCACCTGCGCCACCCTCAACGGTGCCAAGATGTGCCACATCGAGGACGAGACCGGTTCCATCGAGGCCGGCAAGTGCGCCGACCTGCTGGTCGTCAACGGTGACGTCGCCGCCGACATCCACGTGCTCAACACCGACAACATGGACGTCATCATGAAGGACGGCTGGATCGTCGAGGCGGGCACCTTTGGCGAGGCCAACAAATACAGCGCCTAAACTACCGTTCATCGACGACTGGATGTAAAACACAGTATTTGATTGCATAATGCAATGGAGAGGGTCGCTTGCGGCCCTCTTTATTGCTATGGGTGCGATAGATAAAAGGGGATGACGGTGGATTTAAACAGGCTGATTCTGGGCAAGAGCTACAACTCTACCAAGGTCTTTCGTACGGCCCAGCATGTGGTCCAGGCCATCCTGCTCGGTGTTGTCGTTCCGGCGCTTATCCTGCTGCTTATCTGGGATTTAACCGATAACCCCAATCCCGTTCCGGGCGTTGTCGTTATTGCCGGCATGGTCATGCTGTGCTTCTTTTTCTCGTATGTCTTTGTGGTCCCCGACGACCTCACATCGAGTGCAACCGACCGTACGCTCGCCATCGCATCAAAAATATTCGCCTACACGTCGCGCGGCCTTACGCCCGAAGCGGCCTTGGGCGCCTCTAAAATCATCCTGTCCGAGACCATCGCCTCTGCCATCTGCTTTACCGATGGCAAACAGGTGTTGGCAAGCTGGGGCGAGGACTCGGCAAAGTGCCCTGCCGGCACCCCGGTCGTGCTCAAGACCACGCTCAGTGTGATTGAGACGGGCGAGCAGAGTGTGTTTTCGCGTGACACCTCCAATGAGACGGGCGGTTATTTTCCCCGTCTGCGCGCCGGCATTGTCGCGCCGCTTACCGTGCGCGGGCATTGCGTGGGCACACTCGAGCTGTACTATCCCCGCCTGAGCAGCATCGATATGCGCCAGACGGCGTTGGCCTCGGGCTTTGCCGATCTCATTTCCACGCAGCTCGCCAGCTTTGAGCTCGAGCGCCAGGACGAGCTTACGGCCCGCGTGGAGCTGCGTGCCTTGCAATCACAGGTCGATCCTCATTTTCTATTCAATACCATTAGCACGATCGTGTCGCTCGTTCGAACCGAGCCCGACAAGGCGCGATCGCTGTTGATCGACTTTTCCAACTACTATCGTCAGACGCTTTCTGATTCCGATACGCTCACCACGCTCGAGCACGAGGTGGAACAGGGCACTCGTTATATCAATCTTATGCAGGCCCGGTATGGCGACGGCCGTCTGCGCGTTTCGGTCGACATCGACTTTGAGGTGCGCGACAGCCTGGTACCGCCGTTTATCTTGCAGCCGCTGCTCGAAAACTGCATCAAGCATGCGCAGCGCGAGACCGAGCCGCTTTCTATTCGTGTTAGGGCTTTTGAGACCGATGACGGCTTGGAGATCATCGTCGAAGATGACGGCATCGGTATGAGCGAAGAAGTCTGCGCGCATCTGTTTGAGCAGCATCGCCGAGAGGAGCCCGAGAGCATTACCGCCGACGGCTCCATCAAGCGAGGTTGCGGCCTGGCGCTCTTCAACGTGCTTCAGCGCATCCATTTCTTTTACGGAGAAGATTCTGGCATGCGCGTGAAGTCCCAGGAGGGCGTGGGAACGCAGGTCATCGTTGAGTTGAACGGCGAGCCGCATGAGCCAGCGCCGCTAACGGTGTAGCACGCGGTTGGATTGAGAGAAAAAGAGGGGAAGCGCATATGTCCGAAGGCTGGAACATCCTGGTGGTTGATGACGAGCCTCCCATTAGGGCTGAGCTACGCTATCTGTTGGAAAAGGATACGCGTGTAGGTCAGATTGCCGAGGCGGGCAATGTCACCGAAGCCGTGGAGTCGATTCTGTCGAACAAGCCCGACGTGTTGTTTTTAGACATTACCATGCCCGGTCGCTCGGGAATTGAGCTTGCCGAGACGCTGCAGAACCTAAAGACGCCGCCGGTCGTGGTGTTTGTGACGGCATTTGCCGAGTATGCGGCCGATGCCTATAACCTCGATGCGGTCGATTACATCGTCAAACCGGTCGAGGATGCCCGCCTGTCAAAGGCGCTCGACAAGATCGAGACTGCCCTGGGCGCTCGCCGTGTCGTCCATGCTCCGCGCCAGCCTTTGCGCCTGACGGTGGATCGCGGGGGCAAAAAGGTGTTCATTCCCGTGGCGGATGTCTGCTACTTTGAGGCGCGCGCCGATTTTTGCAACGCCGTCTGCGCCGAGGGGACGTATCTGATCAATGAGTCGATTTCCTCGCTCGAGCGTCGCCTGGCCTCCGAGGGCTTTATCCGCGTCCATCGCAGCTATCTGGTTAATTTGGAAGACGTACATAATGTCGAGATCGGCTCCACGGGCCTGATGGAGCTCAGGCTCGATCGCGTAACCTCGACGGTGCCCGTGTCCCGCCGTCGCGCTGCCGAGGTCAAATCGCACTTGGGGCTTGCGTAAGGGTCGGTGTGCCATCGTTTGCCGTTACAGGTTTGGCATGACTGTGCGGTGGGCATAATGGATTGCATCGAATGAAATCGAAAGGATTATTATGCCCGCGCTCATTACGCATCATCTGTTTGGCGAGGAAAGCATCGACCGTCTTCCGCGAGGCGTTATCACGTCCGACGAGGAGCGCATCGCCTTTATCCTGGGAAACCAAGGTCCCGACCCGTTCTTCTTTCACATGCTCACGCCGCGCATTTCCGACTGCATGTCGCTTGCTCAGGTCATGCACCGCTCGCGCATGTCGCGC
Source organism: Collinsella aerofaciens (assembly GCA_030841765.1). Classification (GTDB taxonomy): domain Bacteria; phylum Actinomycetota; class Coriobacteriia; order Coriobacteriales; family Coriobacteriaceae; genus Collinsella; species Collinsella aerofaciens_AV. The sequence continues at coordinate 7,154 of JAUUSS010000077.1, forward strand.
CAGTTCTCGTGCCTGCGCGACGGCGTGTCACACCTGCAGCCGCGCGATGCCAATCTGGGTCGCGCCTTTGCGCTGGGCCTGCTGTCGCACTATGTGCTCGATCGCAATGCCCATCCCTTTGTCTACGAGCAGCAGTTTGGCATTGTCGAGTCCGATCCCGAGCTCGAGGCTTCGGGCAGTCAAGTTCATGCCGTGCTCGAAAGCGACCTGGATGTGCTGATGCTGCAGCTTAAACGCGATGGCGCTACGGTTGACGATTACCCGCCGGCGGGCGAGATCGTCACCACCGATCGCATCAATCGCGTGGCCGGCGTGCTGATGAGCTATGTTGCCGGACGCGTGTACGGTATCGACATCCCGGCGGGGGAGTACGCCGGTGCCGTCTCGGACATGCAGATGCTCTATCGCACCATTGAGCCTGCCGGCTCGGTAAAGACGCGCGCGATTGCCCTGGTCGAGGGCTTGGTGCACGACTACTCGCTGCTCGACGGCCTTGCCCATCGCGTGACGACGGAGCTGCCCGAGCGCACCGGTAACCTGGGCCACCTGACATGGAAGAACCCCTTTACCGATGAGGTCTCGACCGAGAGCTTCCCCGAGGTCTTTGAGCGCGCACTGGTCGATTACGAGCTCACCGTCGCCCGCTTTATCGAGACCGGCGACATGGAGGCCGTGACCGGCCATATCAACTACAGCGGCCGCGTACTCGACGCCGACGAGGAGTTCGACCGCGAGGAGTAGGGTCCGTGCGCGCCCCTTTGCCGAATCCTTATCGGTGCCTCTGTGCAATTGGGGTACGATGAACTAACTGCATATTGGGCGAATACGAAAGGGCCCCTGTCCATGAAATACACCAAGCTCGAGCGTAACTGGGTTATGTACGATGTGGGCAATTCGGCCCTCGTGTTGCTCAATACCTCGGTGGTGCCCATCTACTTTAACGCCATCAATACCGGTGCTTCCTCGGCAGACCTGGTGGTCGCTTGGGGCAACGCGCAGACGATCGCCTCGCTGGTCATTGCCATGCTCATGCCCATTCTGGGCGCGCTTGCCGATTACGCCGGCAACAAGATCAAGTTCTTCTTGGGCTTCTTCCTCACGGGTCTGGTGCTTTGCCTGGCGCAGGCTATCCCAATGTCCGCTATGGCATTTTTGACCGTGTACGTGCTGTGCACCATCGGCCTTAACTCTTCTATGACGTTCTACGACGCCATGCTGCCCGACATTACCACCGACGAGCGCATGGACGCCGTGTCCAGCTCGGGCTATGCCTGGGGCTACATCGGTTCCACCGTGCCGTTCATCATTTGCCTGGCGCTCATCATGGGCGGCCCCGCTCTTGGCGTCCCCACCATGCTGGCAACGCGTCTGTCGTTTATCATCACTGGTGCCTGGTGGCTCATCTTTACCCTGCCGCTCATTCGCACCTATAAGCAAAAGTACGGTCGCGAGCGCGGTCCCGAGGACACCATCGGCCACATCGTGGGCGGTGTGTTCTCCGAGGTCGGACACACCATGCGCGAGATCGCCCATAACAAGACCGTGCTGGTCTACATGATTGCGTTCTTCTTCTATATCGATGGCGTCCACACGGTCATTTCCATGGCTACCAGCTACGGCTCGGCTTTGGGTATCGATTCGACGCAGCTGGTGCTGGCGCTGCTCGTTACGCAGTTCGTGGCCTTTCCGTCCGCCATCATCTACGGCAAGCTCGCCGGACGCGTGGGCACGCTCAACATGATCCTGGTGGCGGTCGCCGCCTACATGGGCATTGTGCTGTTCGCCGCGTTCTTCCTAAAGACCGCCTTTGAATTCTGGGTGCTTGCCATCATGGTCGGTCTGTTCCAGGGCGGCGTGCAGGCGCTCAGCCGTAGCTACTTTGGCCGCATTATCCCCAAGGAAAAATCCAACGAGTACTACGGCTTCTTTGACATCTTTGGTCGTTATGCAAGCGTCATGGGCACCTTCCTGGTGTCGGTCGTCACCTCGCTGACCGGCAACCCGTCGCTGGGCGTCCTTTCCATTGGCGTGCTGCTGGTCGTTGGCTTTATGCTGCTGGTCCGCCTGTCCCGCATGACTCGGGCGGCAGAGCATGCCGCATAGGAGCGAGCGGCTATTGTGCCTGTCCACGGTACTCTTTTGGGGTTATCCGCAATAAACATTGCGACTTGCGAGCAATGATTTGCCCAAGTGGGTATGATGGAATCAGCTAGGTCGCGGGGCGTCGCCTGTGTTTGGCGGCGTCCCGTTTTTGTGTTGCAGGGAGGGTAAGGCATGAACGCCACAGTCGTGATTCCAACGTATTGGGCGGGCGATGACGCTTGCGCAAACGCCCCTGGCACCTATGACCATTCGACGCGACTCAACGCCGACAATCCCGAACTCGACCGCTGCCTGGCCTCGCTTGAGCAGGTACGTGACATCCCGCGCATCATCCTTTTGGTGGTCTGTCCCGTTTCTGCCACAGCCGATGTGTCGCTGCGCGTGCACGAGATTGTCGACGCGCATCCCACGCTCAAGGTCACCGTTGTCACCAACACCCAGGCCTCGCGCATTGCAGACCGGGTTGCTCAGATCGCGCCCAAGGGTTCGGGCGAGTGCGTGAGCCTGCGAGGCTACGGTGCCATCCGCAACATGGGGCTAGCCTGTGCCGCTGTGCTGGGGCATGACGCGGTTATCTTTTTGGATGACGATGAGACTGTCATCGACGCCGACTTTATGAAGCGCGCGACCTATGCGTTGGGGCAGCAGACACGTCAGGGCTTGCCGATCTTGGTCAAGAGCGGCTATTTCTACGATCGCGACGGCTCGCCGCTGGCTCCCACGGACAAGGCGGGCATCTGCCATCGTTGGTGGACCAAGCGCATCGAGTTCAACCGTTGGATGAAAAAGGCGCTCTCGGGCACCCGCATCTCGCGCTCCAACTACGTGTGCGGCGGCCTGATGGCCCTGCACGCCCGCGCCTTTACGCGTGTAGCCTTTGACCCGTTTATCACCCGCGGCGAGGACTTGGATTACCTCTTTAACATGCGCATGTTTGGCTACGACGTGTGGTTCGATAACGAGTGGACCGTGCGTCATCTGCCTCCGGAGTCCGAAAAGCGCTCACCGCGCTTTATGCAGGATGTATACCGTTGGTACTACGAAAGGGCAAAGTTGACATTCGCCGCGCATCAAAAGGAGCTCATTCCCGTTACGGCGGCATCGCTCATGCCCTACCCGGGCCCGTGGATTTCGCGCGAGCTCGACGACCGCGTGCGCAAGACCGCTATGGTCCGCAGCGTGTTTACCCGCGAGCATGAGGGCTACCTGCGCATCTGGCGCCATGGTATCGACGAGGCAAAGGCCTATGCGCGCCAAAACGCTGCAAGCTACCTGCGTTTCCAGAGCTTTTGGCCCAAGATCATGGACGGGCTTTGGCGTGACGCACAACTGATCAGTATCCTGGAGGGGGCCGAATGATCGACCGCCGCGCCCAGCGCGATAGTTCAATATCAATCTTTCGCATCATTGCCGTTGCCTGCGCCATTTGCGTGCTGGTGTACTTTATTTTTGCCTTGGTGACCGGTATCGAGCCGATCGCCACGGTGATTGCCTGCGCGCTGCTGTGCATCTTTCTGTGCATCTTTATCTTTTTGACGCTCAATCCCGATTCGGTGCGCTCCCAGTACACCGAGGAGACGCTCTCGGTGGCCTCGGCCATGCTTGAGGACATTAAGGGCGGTCTGACGCAGGAGTCGGCGCGTTTGGTGTGCCGGCGCATTTTGCCCGAGACGCGCGCCATGACGGTGGCCATCACCGACGAGGGCAACGTGTTGGCCTGCGCAGGCGAGTTTGAGGAAAAACTACTGCCAGATTCTCCCATCCACACGCTTGCCACACGCTACGTTATCGAACATGGCATCGTGCAGTCGTTCAACCGTATGGTGGATGTCGTGGGCTCGGATGGCTCGCACAACCAAGTCCCCGCCGGCATTATCGCCCCCATCAAGGTGGGCGATCGTACCGTCGGCACGCTCAAGTTCTACTACAAGACCCCGCGCGCCGTCGACCGTACCCAGTACGCGCTTGCCTCGGGCTTTGCCGAGATCTTGTCCACGCAGCTCGCCATCCACGAGCTCGAGGTGCAAAAGGAACTCACGGCGCGCGCCGAGGTGCGTGCGCTGCAAGCGCAGATTAACCCGCACTTCCTGTTCAACACGCTGAACACCATTGCATCGTTTACGCGCACCGACCCGCTGCGGGCCCGCGAACTGCTTCGTGAGTTCTCATCGTTCTATCGTGCCACGCTCGA
>JAUUSS010000185.1 GCA_030841765.1 Collinsella aerofaciens
ATCCAAGGGTTATACCCTAAGAGCAAACCACCCCTTTTAGGGGTGGTTTTGATTACTTGCACATCGCCGGTAGCGTTTGCCCAAATGGTGAATGCCGGTTTTGGCAGGTTGCTGGGCGAGCGTTGCGGGTATACCCCATGCGTACCATGATCCAAACACTGTGAGGTGTCTGCGCGTGTGCGCGATAATTCATTTTGGAACTGACGGTTGGCGCGCCCGCGTCGACGACGACTTTACCGCCGACAACGTTGCCCGCATTGCCGATGCCGTCGGCGAGTTGTGGCAAAAGATCAATCCCGGCAAAACAGTATATATAGGGTTCGACACCCGGCCGCAGGCGCGCGAGTTCGCCGAGCTTGCGGCCGGCGTGCTTGCGGCTCACGGATTGGACGCAGTGCTCGCATCTCGGCCTGTCCCGACCCCCGCCCTTACGTGGGCGGCGGCGTATGACGGCGAGGCCTGCGGTGCGCTCATGGTGACGGGGTCCCATCATCCGCAGGGGTATCTGTGCCTTAAACTACGCATGGGAGATGGCTCGACGGCCAATCAGGATGTCATCGAAGAACTCGAAGAGATCATGGCCCCCGAGCCGATGGGGATCGAGGAACGCTATCGCACCGCGGATATTATTCCTGACTATATGCAGGCGGTGGCATCGTTTGTCGATGCCGAGGCCATTCGAGCCGCTCACCTGCGTGTGGTAGTTGACCCCATGGGCGGCGCGGCCCAGGGATATCTTGCCGACCTGCTGCGGGAGCTAGGCGTCGAGGTGCACGAGATTCATGCCGGACAGTCGTCCGATCAAGAGGACATTTGCCCCGACCCTGTTGAGCCGTGGGTGGACGCTTGCGAGCGTGCGGTTGTCGAGGACGGGGCGTGCGCGGGCCTGGTGACCGACGGCGATGCCGATCGTATTGGCGCGGTCGACGAACGCGGTAGATATATACATCCGCATCAAATCATGGCGCTTGTTTTGGGCGACCTCGTTCAATTCCGCAATTTGGAGGGGCGTGTCGTCGTCAATCTCTCGTGCTCGACACTCGTACGCCGCATTGCTGAGGCGCTTGGCTGTCGCGTGACCGTTAAGCCGGTCGGTTTCAAATATATAGCTGCAGAGATGAAGAAGGGCGGCGTCCTCATGGGAGGCGAGGAGGCCGGCGGCATCGGCATCGCCGCGCATATGACCGAGCGCGATGGAATCCTTGCTTGTCTGATTCTGTGTGAGCTTATGGCAAAGACGGGCGCGCCCTTGGGCGTTTTGGTCGATCAGCTCGAGGCCAGTTTTGGTAAGACGAGCTACGGGCGTCGCGATTTGCGCCTTGAGGCCGAAGACGCCGAATCGCTGCGAACGCTGCTTCCTGGCATGAATCCCAAATCGATTTGCGGCAAGGCGCCGCAGACTGTAAGCCATATGGATGGTCTACGTTTGGCATTCGAGGATGACACCTGGCTGCTGATCCGCCCCAGCGGGACCGAACCGGTGGTTCGTGTATACGCCGAGGGGTTCTCGGTGGAGGAGCGCGATGAGTTGCTCGATGCCGGCTGTGCCTTGGCTAAGGGAGCCTATCAGCTTTAGCCATATGACGCTTCACTATAAAGAGACCCTCGGCGAGTGGTGGAGAACGGCCGGCAAACGTAAGCTGAGTATTAAAATGTGTAGGAAATGTGTACGCCCAGATTCCCGCCCCCGGGGCCCCTCCGGTCTGGCAATATATCTCCTTGCCGCGCGGCCCGGTGGAACCGGGAACCAGCGCAGGCGTGCACCTTGAGAACCGGATACTGCGAGGATGGACACACCAGTTGTG
>JAUUSS010000078.1 GCA_030841765.1 Collinsella aerofaciens
AACGTCACATACACTAACGCCTCCACCGAGATAACCGCGGCTCACCTCGAGACGCTCTGCCCCGAGGGCCTGACCTACATCTTTGGCTGCGGACACGTGGGCGCCGCGACGGCGCGCGTGCTCACGGCGGCGGGCTTTGCCGTCGTGGCCTGCGATGACCGCCCCGGCACGTTGACGCCCGAATGGGTGCCCGGTGTCTACGATCGTCGCCTGGTCGATTACAAGAACCTGAGCGAGCTGTGTCCCATCGGTCCGCGCGACTTGGTGGTCGTCGCCACGGCGGGTCACAAGTCCGATATCGACGTGGTGATTCAGGCCATGCGTGCCAAGCCTGCCTACCTGGGCTGTCTGGGTTCGCGCCGCAAGACGGCCTTTGTGCGCGCTCGCCTGGAGCAGGAGGGCTTCACGCAGGACCAGATCGACGGGCTGCACCTTCCGATCGGCGTTGCCATCGAGGCCGAGGACCCCGAGGAGATCGCCATCTCCATCGCCGCCGAGATGATCCACCTGCGCCGCACCAAACTCGTCCCCCGCAAGCGCTAATCGCATCCCCACCAATTAAGTTGCGGTGAAATACGGATTGTTTAAGCCTGTTAGGCCGCCCAACAGTCCCTATTTCACCGCAACTGCTTTTTGGGATCCATTTGTGCGGGGGAGTTGTGGAGTTGTGCAGGCAGACGAGGTTTTTCTGGAAATACGCTCCCGATGCGCGTATAGTACCGATTGTTTTGTCGGCTCCTGCTGCGTCGAGTCCAAACCGCAAAATGCCATGAGCGGCGCGGATGCAGCCAGGAGGCACGAGGACAACCCATCGTGGCCACGCCCCGTGCTTAAAACCCCAAGAAGGAGTGAACAATGGCAGAAGAGAAGTATGTGCCGCGTCTGAAGACCAAGTACAACAACGAGGTCAAGCAGCAGCTTCAGGACAAGTTCCAGTACGAGAACGTCATGATGATCCCCAAGTTTGAGAAGATCGTCGTGAACATGGGTGTCGGCGAGGCCGCTACCGATTCCAAGGCCATCGACGGTGCCGTGCGCGACCTGCGCGCCATCACCGGTCAGCAGCCGATGATCACCCGTGCCCGCAAGTCCATCGCTACCTTCCGCCTGCGCGCTGGTATGCCGATCGGCTGCAAGGTTACCCTGCGTGGCGACCGTATGTGGGAGTTCTTCGATCGTCTGACCTCCGTCGCGATCCCCCGTATCCGCGACTTCCGCGGCATCTCCGCCAAGAGCTTCGACGGCCGTGGTAACTTCTCCATGGGCGTCACCGAGCAGCTCATCTTCCCCGAGATCGACTTCGACTCCGTCGATCACCAGCGTGGTATGGACATCACTTTCGTGACCACCGCCAACACCGATGAGGAGGCCAAGGCCCTTCTGGACGCCTTCGGTTTCCCGTTCAAGAAATAGGTTCACCTGCCCTATAAGCGCCGTTCCCACAAGGGGGCGGCGCTTGGGGCGAACAATACTCTATGTGAGGAGGATATAAGTGGCTAAGACATCGATGATCGTCAAGTGCAATCGCAAGCAGAAGTTCTCTACTCGTGAGTACACGCGCTGCCAGCGCTGCGGCCGTCCGCACTCTGTGTACCGCAAGTTCGGCCTGTGCCGTGTCTGCTTCCGCGAGCTTGCACTCAAGGGCGAGCTTCCCGGCGTTAAGAAGGCCAGCTGGTAAGTCACTACCAGCGTTTCAAGCATCAGTTTGGAACAGGGAAAACGCGCTAAAAAGGCTTTGCCGTTAAGGGCGGCGAAGAACCAAGAGCACGTGTTCATCAAGAACGAAGGAGAATCTGTATGAACCTTACAGACCCGATCGCAGATATGCTTACGCGCATCCGTAACGCTAACTCTGTGAACAAGGCCACGGTCTCCATGCCGAGCAGCAAGAAGCTCGTCGAGATCGCTCGTGTTCTGCACGAGGAGGGCTACATCGAGGGCTACGATGTCGAGGACACCGTTCCCCAGAAGACTCTGCACATCACGCTTAAGTATGGTCCCAAGAAGGCTAAGGTCATCAACGGCATCCGCCGCATTTCCAAGCCGGGCCTGCGTAAGTACACCGGCGTTGCCGACATGCCCCGCGTCCGCGGTGGCCTTGGTACCGCCATTATTTCCACCAGCCATGGCGTCATGACCGACCGCGATGCTCGCAAGCACAACGTCGGCGGCGAGATCATCGCTTACGTCTGGTAATTCGCTCGGTAGGTAGAAGGAAAGGAGATCACCGTGTCTCGTATCGGTAATAAGCCTGTCCAGATTCCCGCCGGAGTCGAAGTGGCAGTCAACGGCAACAACGTTGTCGTCAAGGGCCCCAAGGGCCAGCTCGAGCTCGATGTCTTTGAGAAGCTCGCTATCAACGTCGAGGACAACGTCCTCACCGTTTCCCGTCCCGACGACGAGCGTGAGACCCGTGCCCGCCACGGCCTCACCCGCGCCCTCATCCACAACATGGTTGTTGGCGTTTCCGAGGGCTTCGAGAAGAAGCTCGAGCTCGCCGGCGTCGGTTACCGCGTGCAGCAGAAGGGCAAGAACCTCGAGTTCTCCCTGGGCTTCTCGCACCCCGTGATCGTCGAGGCTCCCGAGGGCATCACCTTCGAGGTTCCCGACAACACCCACGTGAACGTCAAGGGTATCAACAAGCAGCAGGTCGGTCAGATCGCCGCTGAGATCCGCGGCCATCGTCCTCCCGAGCCTTACAAGGGCAAGGGTATCCACTACGTTGGCGAGCACATCCGCCGCAAGCTGGGTAAGGCCGCCAAGTAGTCGTAACCGACTCACTCGCATAAGACCAGCACCCCGTCAGGTGCTGGCAAGATCAACCTTTTTAGGAGTTTACGTATGAACAAGCATAAGGCGAAGCTGGAAGGCCTCAAGCGTCGTCAGCGTCGTGTTCGCGGCAAGGTCTCGGGTACCTCCGAGCGTCCGCGTCTTCGCGTGACCCGTACTAACGCCAACATCTATGCCCAGATTATCGACGACAGCAAGGGCTCCAGCCTGACGCTCGTCTCTGCCTCGACCCTCGAGGCCGAGTTTAAGGGCACCCACACCTCGAACAAGGAGGCTGCGGAGAAGGTCGGTCAGCTCGTTGGCAAGCGCGCCATCGAGGCCGGCATCGCCAAGGTCGCCTTCGATCGCGGTGGCCGTATCTACCATGGCCGCGTCAAGGCCCTCGCCGACGGTGCTCGTGCCGCCGGTCTCGAGTTCTAGGAGGTATGTAGCACATGGCTCGTAATCAGAAGCAGCAGCGCGAGGCCTCCGAGTTCGAGGAGCGCGTCGTTTACATCAACCGCGTGTCGAAGACCGTCAAGGGTGGTCGTCGCATGAGCCTCGTCGCTCTCGTCGTCGTTGGCGACGGCAAGGGCAACGTCGGCGTTGGCATGGGCAAGTCCGCTGAGGTGCCCATGGCCATCTCCAAGGCATCTCTCGATGCCAAGAAGAACATGTTCCACGTGCCGGTGACCGAGCAGGGCACCATCCCGCACGAGGTTCTCGGCCACTTTGGTGCCGGCCGCATCATCATCAAGCCCGCTGTCGAGGGTACCGGCGTTATCGCCGGCGGCGCTGTGCGTCCCCTCTTTGAGCTTGCTGGCATCAAGAACGTCCTGTCCAAGTCCCTCGGTACCGACAACGGCCTCAACATCATCAAGGCTGCCGTCGAGGGCCTCAAGGAGCTCTCCAGCCCTGAGGACGTCGCGGCTCGCCGTGGCCTGACGGTCTCCGAGATGTTCGTCGGTAAGGAGAACTAAGCATGGCTGACACCATCAAGATCAAGCAGGTCCGCAGCACCAACGGTTGCAAGCAGGACCAGGTCCGTACTGTCCGTGCCCTCGGTCTCCACAGGATCCGCGAGGTTCGCGAGATTGCTGACAACGAGTCCGTCCGCGGCATGATCTTCAAGGTCAAGCACCTTGTCGAGATTGTAGAGGAGTAGCAAATGCAGCTTCACGATCTTACTCCCGCGCCCGGTTCCACCAAGAACCGCAAGCGCGTCGGCCGTGGCAATTCTTCGGGTCACGGCACCACTTCTGGCCGCGGCCAGAAGGGCCAGGGTTCCCGCTCTGGCGGCACCAAGGGTGCCGGCTTCGAGGGTGGCCAGACTCCGCTGGCTATGCGCCTGCCCAAGCTTCCGGGCTTCCGCAACTCCCGTCGTATCGAGTACACCGCTGTTAACGTTGAGCGTCTTGAGCGTAAGTTCGAGGACGGCGCTGTGATCGACGGTGCCGCTCTTAAGGCCGCTCGCATCACCAAGAGCGAGTTCGAGCCCGTCAAGGTGCTCGGCAATGGTGAGCTCACCAAGAAGTTCACGGTCAAGGTCGACAAGGTCAGCGCTTCTGCGCAGGCCAAGATCGAGGCCGCCGGCGGAAAGGTCGAGCTGCCGTGCTAAATGGTCTTAAGAATGCTTTCCGCATCAAAGAATTGCGCGAAAAGATTCTTTTTACCATAGCTATGCTCGTCGTGTACCGCATTGGTGCGCACGTTCCTGTGCCCGGCATTCCCTTCCAGGGGATGCTGGGCCTTTTCTCGACCGATAACAATTCGGTCGCCGCAGGTGCTATGGCCCTCCTGAATCTTTTCTCTGGCGGCGCGTTGAGCTATGTGTCGGTGTTTTCGCTGGGCATCATGCCTTACATCACCAGCTCGATCATCCTCCAGATGCTCCAGGCCGTTGTGCCTTCCCTGCATGAGCTTGCCCGCGAGGGCGAGGTCGGTCAGACCAAGATTACGCAGTATTCGCGTTACCTCACCCTGGCTCTGGCAATCCTCAACTCCGTGGGTTACCTCTTCCTCTTTAAGAGCTTCGGCATCAGCTTTAATGGTGCCGGCGCTCCCGAGATCATCTTCGACCTCATGATTGTCGGCACGCTCACCGCGGGCGCCATGCTGATCATGTGGATTGGTGAGCTCATCACCCAGCGCGGTATCGGCAACGGCATGTCGCTGATTATCTTTGCGAACATCATGGCCGGCCTGCCGCAGGCTATCTTCTCCAGCACCGAGGGCAATGCCGGTGGCATCATCACCATGGTGATCATCTGCGCCATCATCCTGCTGGTTATCCCGTTGATTGTTTTCCTTGAGCGCGGCCAGCGCCGCATTCCGGTCTCCTACGCTAAGCGCGTCGTGGGCCGTCGCATGATGGGTGGCCAGACCACCTACCTGCCCATCAAGGTCAACACCGCGGGTGTCGTGCCGATCATCTTCGCTTCGGCGCTGCTGTACTTCCCGGCTCAGATTGCCGTGTTCTTCCCCGGCATCGGCTGGATCCAGGCAGTTGCCTCTGCGCTTTCGCGCGGCTGGCTCAACTGGGTGCTTAACGTTGTCCTCATCGTGTTCTTCGCGTACTTCTACACCTCCATGGTGTTCAACCCCGATGACACGGCCGACAACCTTAAGAAGCAGGGCGGCTTTATTCCGGGCGTGCGTCCGGGTAGGGCTACCGCGGCCTACATCAAGAACGCGCTCAACAAGATCACGCTTCCCAGCGCTGTCTTTTTGGCGCTCATCGCCATCGTGCCTTCGATCATCTTCTCCTTCACGGGTAACCAGCTGATCCAGGCATTTGGCGGCACGTCCATCCTCATCATGGTCGGCGTCGTGCTCGACACGGTCGATAAGCTCGAAGGCCAGATCAAGATGTATGATTACGATGGATTCTTTAAATAGGCTAGAGGAGGATTGCTCATGAACCTCGTATTGCTCGGAGCTCCGGGTGCCGGTAAGGGCACCGTCGCACAGGAGCTCGTCGCCGAGTTTGGCGTCGCCCATATTTCCACGGGCGACCTGCTGCGTGCTGCCGTCAAGGGTGGCACCGAGCTTGGTATTCAGGCTAAGAAGTACATGGACGCTGGCGAGCTCGTTCCCGACCAGCTCGTGATCGACCTTGTCAAGGAGCGCCTTGCCGCCGATGACGCCCAGCAGGGCTTCATCCTCGACGGCTTCCCGCGCAACACCGCCCAGGCTGTGACGCTCGATTCCGAGCTCTCCGCCATGGGTCGCGAGATCGATTGCGCCCTTCTGGTCGATGTGGCCCCCGAGGTCATTATCGATCGTCTGTCTTCGCGTCGCACCTGCCGCGCCTGCGGTTACACCGGCACCGCTGCCGATGCTACCTGCCCCAAGTGTGGCGGCGAGATGTATCAGCGCGACGACGACAAGCCCGAGACCATCAAGAACCGTCTCGACGTCTACGAGAAGTCCACGAGCCCGCTCGTCGACTACTATCGTGGCCAGGGTCTGCTCAAGTCGGTCAACGGTGACCAGGCTCGCGAGACCGTGTACGGGGATGTCAAAGAGGCTCTCGGTCTATGATCAAGATTAAGTCTGCAACGCAAATCGAGCAGATGAAGAAGGCAGGAGCGCTATCTAAGATGGCGCTCCGCCACGTTGGAGCCATGGTGCGCCCCGGCGTTTCGACTTTTGAGCTCGATCAGCTCGCGGAGCAGATTATCCGCATGCATGGTGGCACCCCAGCCTTTAAGGGTTACGGCGGGTTTCCCGGAACCATTTGCGCATCGATTAACGATGCCGTGGTACACGGTATTCCCAACCCCGACATGATCCTGCGCGATGGCGATATCATCTCCATCGATACGGGAGCCGTTGTCGACGGTTGGGTCGGCGATAACGCTTGGACGTTTTTCGTCGGCACCCCCACGCCCGAAGCCAAGGCTTTGTGCGAGATCACGCGCGATTGCCTTAAGGCTGCCATCGAGCAGGCTGTTCCCGGTAACCATATCGGGGACGTTGGTTATGCCGTTCAGTCCCTCGCCGAGTCTCACGGTTACGGCGTGCTTCGCGATTATGTGGGCCATGGCATTGGCCGCGTGATGCACGAGGACCCCAACGTTCCTAACTATGGAAAGAAGGGGAGGGGCGTTCGCCTCCAGGCCGGCATGGTCATTGCCATCGAGCCGATGGTTACGATGGGTTCCAACCATGTGAGCACGGGCTCCGACGGTTGGATCGTCACGACCAACGACCACCTGCCCGCCGCGCACTACGAGAACACCGTCGCCATTACCAATGACGGTCCGGTGATTCTCACCACGGATGCGCAAGGTGCTTGGTGTTCGCTCCAAGGCGGAGAAATGTAACAAGTTCCACTTAGTTGTGGAGCCATTACGAAGTTATTACGATGCGTGCATACGTGTTGTAGAATACTCAATCGCTGTCGTTTTCTAGAGAAAGATGATTGCTTGTGAAGAAGGAAGACGCAATTGAGCTCGAGGGTACGGTAAAGGAGCCGCTGCCCAACGCCATGTTTAAGGTTGAGCTCGAGAACGGTCATTCGGTTCTGTGCAACATTTCTGGCAAGATCCGAATGAATTACATCCGTATTCTCCCCGGTGACAGGGTTGTCGTGGAGCTTTCCCCGTACGACCTGACCCGCGGCCGCATCACCTATCGCTACAAATAGCGGCACGCATACACGCACTCCATTTCCGACTGCAGGCTTAGCTCAACCTACGGTCGGATTGTGTGTGAAGACCAGCCATAGTTTTAAACGCCTGCGGCTGGGCGAGTAGATAGTAGGGAAGTAGTTTGAGCGCTACCGAAAGGAAGAACGATGAAGGTACGTCCTTCGGTCAAGAAGATGTGCGATAAGTGCAAAATCATTAGGCGCCATGGCAAGGTCCTCGTCATTTGCGAGAACCCCCGTCATAAGCAGCGTCAGGGTTAAGAGAGGAGACTACGTTGGCCCGTATTAATGGTGTCGACCTCCCGCGTGAGAAGCGCGTTGAGATCGGTCTGACCTACATTTACGGCATCGGCCGCACCACTGCGACGAAGATTTGCGTCGAGTGCAACGTTAACGTGGATACGCGCGTTAAGGACCTCACCGAGGATGAGGTTAACGCCATCCGCGATTATATCGATAAGAACCAGATCATGGTTGAGGGCGACCTCCGCCGTGAGCGCAACCAGAACGTCAAGCGCCTTATGGACATCGGCTGCAACCGCGGCCTTCGTCACCGCAAGGGCCTCCCGGTCCGCGGCCAGCGCACCCACACTAACGCTCGTACCCGCAAGGGCCCGAAGCGTCAGATCGGTGCTAAGAAGAAGAAATAAGGAGCGCTAGATAGATGGCTACTGCTAAGAAGAACGTTCGCGCTGCCCGTCTGAAGCGCGCGGACCGTAAGAACATTTCCGTGGGCCAGGCTCACATCCGTTCTACGTTCAACAACACGATCGTTTCGATCACCGATCCCCAGGGCAACGTCATTTCCTGGAAGTCGGCTGGACAGGTGGGCTTCAAGGGCTCCCGTAAGTCCACGCCGTTCGCTGCCCAGATGGCTGCCGAGGCTGCTGCCAAGCAGGCCATGGAGCACGGTATGAAGAAGGTTTCTGTCTTCGTCAAGGGCCCCGGCTCCGGTCGTGAGACCGCCATCCGCTCCCTCCAGGCTGCTGGCCTCGAGGTCTCGAGCATCCAGGACAAGACCCCCATTCCGCACAACGGCTGCCGCCCCAAGAAGCGTCGCCGCGTGTAACTGAAAGGATCGTATCAATATGGCAATCGACAGGACTCCTGTTCTTAAGCGCTGCCGTCAGCTCGGGATCGATCCCGCTGAGCTCGGTTACAGCAGCAAGAAGGAATCTATCCGTCAGCCCAAGCGCCGTCGCAAGGAATCTGAGTACGGCATGCAGCTGCGCGAGAAGCAGAAGGTCAAGTTCATCTATGGCGTTCTGGAGAAGCAGTTCCACGGCTACTTCAACAAGGCCCGCAAGATGAACGGCGTCACCGGTGAGAACCTCATGATCATCCTTGAGTCTCGCCTTGACAACGTCGTCTTCCGTCTTGGCTTTGCCCGCACCCGCAAAGAGGCTCGTCAGTCCGTCCGTCACGGTCACTTCACCGTGAACGGCAAGCGCGTAGACATCCCGTCCTACCGCGTCAAGGCCGGCGACGTCGTCGCTGTCGGCGAGAAGTTCCGTGACCTCCTCCCCATCAAGGAGGCTCTGATTTCCTCCGAGCGCTTTGAGGTCCCTGGCTGGCTCGAGGTCGATATCGAGAAGCTGTCTGGTAACGTGCTCGCTCTGCCGACGCGTGAGCAGATCAGCGGTGATATCAACGAGCAGCTCATCGTCGAGCTCTACTCTAAGTAGTCCATCCGGGCTGCTGAGGCTGGAGGTAATACATGTCAGAATTCATTAGGCCTCAGGTTCAGGTCGAAGAGATCAACGAGACGTCTGCTCGTGTCTCCGTCGAGCCGCTCGAGCGTGGTTACGGCGATACGCTGGGTAACTCCCTTCGTCGCGTTCTTCTGTCCTCGCTCGAGGGTGCCGCCGTCGAGGCTATTCAGATCGATGGTGCGCAGCACGAGTTCATGACCATCCCTAACATGGTCGAGGATGTCACCGACATCGTCCTGAATGTCAAGGGTCTTGTCTTCAGGGCTCTCGGCACGACCGACGAGGCGACCGCCACCATTTCTGTTGACGGCCCCTGCGAGGTCACCGGTGCGGACTTCTTTATTCCGTCCGAGTTTGAGCTGGTCAACCCCGAGCAGCACATCGCTACGCTTACCGAGGGTGGCCATCTCACCATGAGCATGCGCATCGGCTATGGCCGCGGCTATGTCTCTGGCGAGGCTAACAAGCGCGACAACGATCCCATCGGTGTGATCCACGTCGACTCGCTGTACTCGCCGGTTTCCCGTTGCGCCAAGCTCGTTGAGGCTTGCCGTGTCGGTCAGCATACCGACTACGACCGCCTTGTCCTCGAGATCGAGACCAACGGCTCCATCGCCCCGCGCGACGCCGTGGTCCAGGCTGCCAATATCATTAACCAGCATATGGCTGCCTTTATGAACCTTGCCGAGACCCCCGAGGTCGAGGAGGAGGCTTCGATCTTCGCTCCCGAGGTCACCAACGACAACGCTGAGCTGGACAAGCAGATCGAGGATCTGGACCTTTCCGTCCGTTCTTACAACTGCCTTAAGCGCGCCAGCATTCACTCGGTCCGTCAGCTCGTTGAGTTCTCGGAGAACGATCTGCTCAACATCCGTAACTTCGGTGTTAAGTCGATCGAGGAAGTGAAGGACAAGCTTGAGTCCATGGGCCTGAGCCTGAAGGCTTAATGCTTCGCATATTTGAGGAGAAACTAGACCATGCGTCATAACGTTAAGAAGGGCCTGAAGCTCGGCACCGATGCGAGCCACACCAAGGCCATGAAGAAGAGCCTTGCTAAGGCCCTCTTCGAGAACGACCGCATCAAGACCACCGAGACCCGCGCTAAGGCGCTGCGTTCGGTCGTCGATCCGATCATCACCTGGGCCAAGAAGGGCGACCTGCACTCTCGTCGTCTGGCTATCGCCAAGCTCGGCGATAAGCAGCTCGTTGCCGAGATCTTCGACAAGGCTGCTCAGGGCATGTGGCAGGACCGCAACGGCGGTTACACCCGCATCATGAAGCTCGGTAACCGCAAGGGCGACAACGCTCCCATCGTTATCATGGAGCTCGTCACCGAGCCTTGCACGCCTAAGGCTAAGAAGGCTGCTCCGGCCCCCAAGAAGGCCGCTGCTCCCAAGAAGGTCGAGGCTGCCGAGGAGGCTCCTGCTGAGGAGACCGCTGAGTAGACAATCCGTCTGCATAGGCTATATTCGAGGGGTACGTTCGCGTACCCCTCTTTTTTTGTCGAAATGCCATTGCCTGTTTGTTGGGAGCGTCCATGACCGCGCCGTCTGATTTCAATTCGATTCCTGAGCTCGATGCCACGCTCGTTTTCCGAGTGGCCTACGATGGCTCGTCCTACAGCGGCTTTGCCGAGCAGCCCGGTCAGACGACGGTTGCGGGCGAGTTGCGCCGCGCTATCGAGACGCTCCTGCGCCGCCCGATCGACCTGACGTGTGCGGGGCGTACCGATGCCGGCGTGCATGCGGTGGCACAGTTCAT
Organism: Collinsella aerofaciens; assembly: GCA_030841765.1. Taxonomy (GTDB): domain Bacteria; phylum Actinomycetota; class Coriobacteriia; order Coriobacteriales; family Coriobacteriaceae; genus Collinsella; species Collinsella aerofaciens_AV. The sequence continues at coordinate 10,897 of JAUUSS010000078.1, forward strand.
CAGCGTGCCCGTAACGGACGCTGAGTTGGCTTTGACGCGCCGTAGGTGGCTGAGGGCTATGGATGCCCTCCTGCCCAAAGATATCGCCATAAACGAGGTCTACAAGGCCCGTAAAGGCTTTTCTGCACGCTTTGATGCGCGTTCCCGTACGTATACGTACCGTATTGCCGATCGCGACGCGCGCCCTGTGCTTTCGCGCGGTGCGGTGTGGTGGCATCGCTACTCATTGGATGTTGAGGCGATGTCTGCGGCCTGTCCCGCGCTGCTGGGCGAGCAGGACTTCAAGAGCTTTTGCAAGGTGGCGTCTGCTGTGGGCAAGCCCACGCACCGCTGCGTGATGCGTGCCGAGTTTGGCCATGAGGTTGCGTTTGGCGAGGACATCCTGACGTTTACCATCGAGGGCAATGCGTTTCTGCATTCGATGGTCCGCACGATCGTGGGCACGCTTGT
>JAUUSS010000079.1 GCA_030841765.1 Collinsella aerofaciens
TGTAGAGCAGGGACCTTAATATATTTCTCCGGCCCTCCGCCGTGCCCAGGAGCCATCCACGCACTTTACCTGCGTAAACAATGTGAGTGAAATATGAATCTCGATGGATACGCCCGCAGCCGTGTATACTAAACAGCTGTGTGTAACCAGGGGAGTATTCTGGCTGAACAAAATGCCTGCTTAATTGGGTTGTCAGGTAGTCCGGACGCAATACAAGGCTGGGGAGCACGTCGTGTAAGTAGTGGTCCTCTAGGGGCGTACGCTCGGTGGTGTACGCATTGTCCCAAGACCACGCGAGAGTTGGGATCATATCTTGATCAGCATGATTCTCGGCCGCAAGATTGGCATGACCCAGGTTTGGGACGAGGACGACAACGTCGTTCCCGTCACGGTCATCCAGGCTGGCCCCTGCGCTGTCTCGCAGGTTAAAACTCAGGCAACCGACGGCTATGACGCCGTCCAGATCGGTTTCGGCGACATCAAGGCCAAGAACGTGAACAAGCCCATGGCTGGTCACTTCGCCAAGGCTGGCGTCGAGCCTGTTCGCTTCCTTCGTGAGGTCCGCGTCGAGAACGGCGAGGAGCACAAGGTCGGCGAGGTCGTCACCGTCGCTGATTTCGCTGATGTCGAGAAGGTCGACGTCATCGGTACCTCCAAGGGTAAGGGCTTCCAGGGTCGCATCAAGCGCTGGGGTCAGCGCCGCGGTCCTATGACGCATGGTTCTCACTTCCAGCGTCACCCCGGTTCTATCGGTCAGTGCGCCTATCCTGCGCGCGTCCTCAAGGGCGTCAAGATGGCCGGTCACATGGGTAACGAGCGCGTTACCGTCAAGAACCTTTCCGTTGTCCGCATCGATGCCGAGCAGAACCTCATCTTGGTCAAGGGCGCTGTCCCGGGTGCCAAGAATGGTCTCGTCGCCATCCGTATGGCCTAAGGGCCCAGCCCATTTAGCCCAGCGTCATACCAAGGAGAACACTTAAATGGCAAAGTTTGAAGTAAAGAACAGCGAGGGCAAGAAGGTCGCCGAGGCCGAGCTCGCCGCTGAGGTGTACGGCATCGAGCCGAACATCCACGTTATGCACCACATCGTCAAGTGCCAGATGGCCTCTTGGCGTCAGGGCACCCAGTCTGCTAAGGGTCGCTCTGAGGTTTCCGGTGGCGGCAAGAAGCCTTGGCGTCAGAAGGGCACCGGCCGTGCCCGCCAGGGTTCCATCCGTGCTGCCCAGTGGCGTCACGGTGGCGTTGTCTTCGCCCCCAAGCCCCGTTCCTACGCTAAGCGTATGAACAACAAGGAGGTCAAGCTGGCTATGCGCTCCGCGCTGTCCGCCAAGCTGGCCGATGGCGAGCTCGTGCTCGTCGACGACTACGGCTTCGAGAAGCCTTCCACCAAGGCTGCCGTCGCCATGCTCAAGGCTCTCGGTCTTGAGGGCAAGCGTCTGACCATCATCGTTCGCGATGAGGACGTCAACGCCTACCTGTCGTTCCGCAACATTCCCAAGACGTTCATCATCACCGCTGACGAGGCCAACACCTACGATCTCGTCAACAACAACGCTGTGCTGATGCCCGCCGACATCGCCGCTCACTTCGGGGAGGTGCTTGCATAAATGACCGCCCACGAGATCATCATCCGTCCGATCGTGTCCGAGCGTTCCTTCTCCGGCATGGAGCTGAACAAGTACACGTTCGAGGTCGCCAAGGATGCTAACAAGTATCAGATCAAGGACGCTGTCGAGGAGATCTTCGGCGTCAAGGTCGTTCGCGTGAACACCCTGACGGTCAAGCCCAAGACCAAGCGCGTGCGCTATGTCGCCGGCAAGACCCGTTCTTGGAAGAAGGCCATCGTCACGCTGGCCGAGGGCGACACCATCGAGGTCTTTGGCAACCAGGCCTAAGACTCGCTGCTGTTGAGTGAGCTCATGCCTCCCAAATAGGGGAGGCGAGAGCTCAAGGTTTTGGGCGTATAAAATGGACACGCCCGGAACCGTGTATACGTCCGGTGTCATCGCACCCGAGGCAGAACCTCGAATCCCTGTCTGCGATGGCTAACGGATTCCTATTGAAAGGGATTGTAATGGCTGTAAAGCACCTTAAGCCGACCTCCGCTGGTAGGCGTTGGCAGACGATCTCCGATTTCTCCGAGATCACCTGCATCAAGCCCGAGAAGTCTCTTCTCGAGCCCCTGCCCAAGAAGGCCGGTCGTAACAACAACGGCCGCATCACCACCCGCCACCAGGGCGGCGGCGTGAAGCGTCGTTACCGCGTGATCGACTTCAAGCGCAACAAGGACGGCGTGCCCGCCAAGGTTGCCACGATCGAGTACGATCCGAACCGTTCCGCTCGCATCGCTCTGCTGCACTACGCTGACGGTGAGAAGCGCTACATCCTGGCCCCCAAGGGCCTCGAGGTCGGTCAGACCATCATGTCCGGTTCTGACGCCGACATCAAGCCGGGCAACGCTCTGCCCCTCGCCGACATCCCCGTCGGTACGCTCATCCACGCCGTCGAGTTCCAGCCGGGCAAGGGCGCCGCTATCGCCCGTTCCGCCGGTAACTCCTGCCAGCTGATGGGTAAGGAGGGCAAGTACGCTATCGTTCGTATGCCTTCCTCCGAGATGCGCCGCATCCTCGTTACCTGCCGCGCCACCGTCGGTGAGGTCGGCAACGCCGATCACGCCAACATCGTCATCGGCAAGGCCGGCCGTAAGCGTCACATGAACGTGCGCCCGACCGTCCGCGGTACCGTCATGAACCCTGTCGACCACCCGCACGGCGGTGGCGAGGGCAAGAACCACACCTCTGGTCGTCCCTCCGTTACCCCCTGGGGTAAGCCGACGAAGGGCCTTCGTACGCGCAAGAAGAAGAAGGTCTCGAACCAGCACATCATTCGTCGCCGTAAGAAGTAATTTCGGATACCGAGTTTTAGGAGAAAGCACTTATGAGCAGAAGTCTCAAAAAGGGCCCGTTCGTGGAGACTCGCCTTCTCTCGCGTATCACCGCGATGAACGAGGCTGGCAAGAAGGACGTCGTGAAGACCTGGTCCCGCGCGTCCACCATCTTCCCCGAGATGGTTGGTCACACCATCGCCGTCCACGACGGCCGCAAGCATGTGCCCGTGTATGTTACCGAGTCCATGGTTGGTCACAAGCTCGGCGAGTTCGCGCCGACTCGTACGTTCCGTGGCCACAAGGCCAAATAGGGGGTTAACCGTAAATGGCAACTAAGTCTATTGAAACTGAGGCCACCGAGGTTCGCGCCGTCGCTAAGTACGTGCGTGTTTCCCCCAGCAAGGCCCGCCTGGTGGTCGATCTGATCCGCCGCAAGCCTGTCGCTCAGGCCTTCGACATCCTCCACTTCTGCGACCGCGCTGTCGCCGTGGATGTCGAGAAGGTTCTCCGTTCCGCCGTTGCGAACGCCGAGAACAACAACGGTCTGCGTGCCGACAACCTGGTTGTCGCCGCTGCCTATGTTGACGAGGGTCCGACGCTTAAGCGCATCCGTCCCCGCGCCAAGGGTTCCGCTTCTCGCATTCTGAAGCGTACTTCCCACATCACCGTCGTCGTTGCTCCTCGAAAGGAGGCGTAAAGCTGTATGGGTCAGAAAGTCTACCCCACCGGCTTCCGTCTTGGCATTACCGAGAACTGGCGCTCCCGCTGGTTCGCAGAGAAGGATTACGCTAAGACCCTCGGTAACGATCTCGAGATCCGCAAGTACCTCGAGAAGCGTCTTTCCCGCGCAGCTGTCTCCCGCGTCGAGATCGAGCGCGCTGGCGACAAGGTGAAGGTCATCATCCTCACCGCTCGCCCCGGCGTTGTCATCGGTAAGAAGGGTGCCGAGATCGATACCCTCCGCACCGAGCTCGAGAAGGTTGCTGGCGTCTCCAAGGGCCAGCTCTCCGTCGACGTCGTCGAGATCAAGCGCCCCGAGCTCGACGCCAACCTCGTTGCTCAGTCTATCGCCGAGCAGCTTGAGGGCCGCGTTGCCTTCCGTCGCGCTATGCGCAAGGCTGTCCAGTCCGCCCGCAAGGCCGGCGCCAAGGGCATCCGTATCCAGTGCTCCGGTCGTCTCGGCGGTGCCGAGATGGGCCGTCGTGAGTGGTACCGTGAGGGTCGCGTGCCTCTGCACACCCTCCGTGCCAAGATCGACTACGGCACGGCTGTCGCCAGCACCACCATGGGTGCTTGCGGCGTGAAGGTCTGGATCTACCTGGGCGAGAAGCTCCCGGGCCAGCCTGTTCCCAACCCTGCACTCGAGGGCTCTTCCCGTCCTCGTCGTCGTAACTCCGAGAGGAGGGGTCAGTAGTGCTTGCCCCTAAGCGTATTCTTCACCGCAAGGTGCAGCGTGGCTCCATGAAGGGCCAGGCCAAGGGTAATACCGAGCTGCATTTCGGCGAGTTTGGTATCCAGGCTCTCGAGGCCCATTGGATCACCAATCGTCAGATCGAGGCCGCTCGTATTGCCATGACACGCTACATGAAGCGTGGCGGTCGTGTCTACATCACGATCTTCCCCGATAAGCCCATCACCAAGAAGCCTGCCGAGACTCGCATGGGTTCTGGTAAGGGTAACCCCGAGGAGTGGGTGGCCGTCGTCAAGCCCGGCCGCATCATGTTCGAGGTCAAGGGCGTGCCCGAGGAGGTCGCTCGCGAGGCTCTGCGTCTTGCACAGCACAAGCTTCCCATCAAGACCAAGATTGTTGCTGCCAAGAACGCTGAGCAGCGCATCGAGAAGGAGATGGCTGAGGAGGCCGCTCTCGAGGCCAAGTGGGCTGCTGAGGACGCCGCCGCCGCCAAGGAGGAGAACTAATGAAGCCCGCAGAGATTCGTGAGCTCTCGGACGCTCAGCTCGTTGAGAAGCTGAAGGAAATGCGCGCCGAGCTCTTTAACCTTCGTTTCCAGATGGCCACCAGCCAGCTGGACAACACCGCTCGCGTCAACACCGTGAAGAAGGACATCGCTCGCGTCCTCACGGAGCAGCGCGCCCGTGAGATCGCAGCGGAGAAGTCCGCTGTCGCCGAGTAGGACCTAAGGAGAGAACATGACTGATTCGCGTAACTCGCGTAAGGTCCGTACGGGTGTCGTTACCTCCGTCTCCGGTGCCAAGACCATTGTTGTCACCATCACCGAGCGCAAGCGTCACCCCAAGTACGGCAAGATGATGACCAGCTCCAAGAAGCTGCACGCTCACGACGAGGAGTGCACGGCTGGCGTGGGCGACACCGTCCGCGTTATGGAGACCCGTCCTATGTCCAAGATGAAGCGTTGGCGCCTCATCGAGGTCGTCGAGCGCGCTAAATAAGCAGTCGCTCTTACGACTTGTACGTTTCCGAAGATGTGCGTATGCCTGGCTTGCATACCACGGGCCGTATAAAGGCTGCGCACCTCTCTTCGGTTCTTAGTTCGGAGGAACATCTACCATGATTCAGATGCAAACCATGCTGAACGTCGCCGACAACTCCGGCGCTCGCAAGATTCGCTGCATCAAGGTGCTTGGCGGTTCCAAGCGTCGTTATGCAGGCATCGGCGATGTGTTCATCGGTGCTGTCCAGGAGGCTACCCCTGGCGCCAACGTCAAGAAGAAGGACGTTGTCCGTTGCGTCGTCGTTCGCACCGTTAAGGAGATCCGCCGCAAGGATGGCTCCTACATTCGCTTTGATGAGAACGCCTGCGTTGTCATCAACAACGATGGTTCGCCCGTCGGCACCCGTATCTTCGGGCCCGTCGCTCGCGAGCTTCGTGACAAGAAGTACATGAAGATCGTCTCGCTCGCTCCCGAGACCCTGTAGTTAGGGGAGATATATGTATATCAAGAAGGGCGATAAGGTCCAGGTTCTCTCTGGTAAGGATCGCGGCAAGCAGGGCGTTGTCCTGCGTGCTCTCCCCGCCGAGAACAAGGTCGTTGTCGAGGGCGTTTCGGTCGTCAAGAAGGCCGTCAAGCCCAACGCTGCCAACCAGCAGGGCGGCATCGTTTCGCAGGAGGCTCCCATCGACGCCTCCAACGTCAATCTCGTTTGCCCCGAGTGCGGTAAGGTTACCCGCGTCGGTCACGAGAAGGACGGCAAGAACAAGCTGCGCGTCTGCAAGAAGTGCGGCCACAAGTTCTAAGCTGCCCGCAACATCAAGTTGCTAGCAAAGGCCCGGATGCCCCACGGCATCCGGGCCTTTTTTGATCCCTACTCATTGGGTACTTATTGGGGACAGGCTTAAATGAGTGGTCGTTGTTTGGCAGTCATTGGGGACAGACTTAAATGAGTGGTCGTTGGGAACGTCCCTATGTGCCGGCAGTTTGGTACGGTCCTTTGATGCCTGATGCTTCTATAGGTGTGGAGTAAAACGACCTACTCTGTCTTTTAGGGCTTTGGTGTTCCGTCCCTTTATGTTTCACAAGGATCGTTGCATGCGCATTTACGCGCATGTCATTGCGTGACATTGCGTGTAACCGCGCAAACATGTGCAAATTATGGCTATATGATGACCGTTAAGCACCTAAATACGCATATACGTGCATATACGCGCGCATTTGTGCGAATATAGAGCTGTCTGAAATAAAAGACTTTTCACGACGCAGGAGGCACATATGGCAGATTCCAAGCAGGCTCCACTCGACTCTGCAGCAGCCGCAAAGGCAGCGTTCGCTTCGGTCCAGGGCAAGCCGTTCCCTAACGACATCTTTACGGCTCCCGAGCTTCGTTGGGCTGTGATCGGGTGCGGCGTAATCGCCAACCAGATGGCCCAGTCTCTTGCTCTTGCCGGCCGCAAGCTTGCGGGCGTCGCTAACCGCACCCTATCCAAGGCTCAAGCTTTTGCCGATCAGTATGGCATCGAAAAGGTCTATGAATCGGTCGAGGACCTCTATGCCGATCCGAACATCGACGCGATCTATATCACCACCCCGCATAACACGCATATCACCTATCTTCGCGCCGCTCTGGCAGCTGGCAAGCACGTGCTCTGCGAGAAGGCCATTACCCTCAACTCCGCCGAGCTCGACGAGGCACGTGCCATTGCCGACGAGCATAACGTGGTCCTTATGGACGCCACTACGGTGCTCCACATGCCCCTGTATCAGGAGCTGCGCCGCCGCATGGATGCCGGCGAATTTGGCCGCATGAACCTCGCCCAACTCAACTTTGGCAGCTATAAGGAGTACGGCGATCTGACCAACCGCTTCTATAACCGCAGTCTTGCCGGTGGCGCCATGCTCGACATTGGCGTGTATGCCCTGTCCGTCATGCGCCTGTTTATGGCCAGCCAGCCAGCCGAGGTCGTGTCTCTGGGCAATACCTGCGAGACTGGCGTTGACGTCGCGGGTGGCATTGTCTGCCGTAATGCTGAGCAGCAGCTGGGCGTTGTGAGCCTTACGCTCCACTCCAAGCAGCCCAAGCGCTCGGTCATCAGCTTCGATAAGTGCTACATCGAGGTCAACGAGTATCCGCGTGCCGACCATGCGACCATCGTGTGGACTGCGGACGGCCACCGCGAGGAGGTCCACGCCGGCACCGAGGCTTACGCCCTTTGCTATGAGATGGCCGATCTTGAGAAGGCCGTTGCCGGCGACGACTCCAAGCGCGAGCTGCTGGATTATGCTTCTGATGTTATGGAGCTTATGACCAAGCTTCGCGCCGACTGGGGAGTCGTGTACCCCGAGGAGGAGTAAGCGATGCTTGCGGAAGATAGGCTCAATGCGATTGTGTCGATGGTGCAGCAGGCTGGCTCGGTTACTGTGCCAGAGCTTGCCGATACCCTGGGCGTAACGGCGTCTACCATTCGGCGTGACCTTCAGACGCTCGATCGAGCGCACCGCATCGCCAAGGTCCACGGCGGAGCGACGAGTCTTGAGCGCGCACACGTGACGCGCGACCTAACGCTCAATGAGCGCAGCGACCTCCATAACGACGACAAGGAGCGTATCTGCGCCCATGCGGCGGCGCTTGTGGAGCCCGAGAGCTTTGTATACATCGACTCGGGCTCGACGACGCTCAAACTCATCGAGCATCTTCCACACCTTGAAGATGTCACCTATGTGACCGATTCTGTGATCCATGCTCAGCACCTCGCTTTGCGCGGCATGCGCACCGTGGTGTTGGGTGGCGAGCTCAAGCCCGAGACCGAGGCACTCGTTGGCCCCGATGCTTTGGCAACCCTAGACCGCTACAACTTCAATTGTGGCTTTTGGGGTTCTAACGGCATTGCCGCCGAGCAGGGCTTCACGGCGCCCGATATCGAGGAAGCGCAAGTAAAGCGTATCTCGATGCGCCATACGGCCAAACGCTTCGTAATCTCGGACGCCAGCAAATTTGGCATGGTGGCGCCCGTCAAGTTCGCGGACTTCCGCGACGCAACGATTATTACCGCGGGCGAGGTCCCCGCCAAGTACCGGGCAATGGACAACGTCATCACGGTCTAGCAAGCAGGGGACGGGCTAAGGCCAAAACCGCCACAAAGGTGCCTGTTCCCATTGTGGTGGTTAGTAACGAAAACCGAGTGGTTTTCTCAATAGAAAAGCGGCAACGTCCATCACGGGCGTTGCCGCTTTCGTTGTCTGCCGGTTTGTCTAAGTCTGTAACAACTGGACCGTTAAAAGTGGGCTAGGTGTTACAGATTGAGATACTTCCGAACCGCGCCGTCCCTTTGTCTCAATCTGTAACATCTGGGACTGATTTTGCCGAGCTACTGTTACAGATTGAGATTTTCCCTTAAGGGGGATTTGAATGTCTCGATCTGTAACAGATAGACCGGAAAATGGGTTCTAACTGTTACAGATCGAGACGTTTTGGGACCGCGGTTGAACCATTGCGGCAAAACCACCACAAAGGTGCCTGTCCCCATTGTGGTGGTTTAGGGCTCCCAGGGGCAGGGGGCTTCGATGTGGATGTGCTCGCCGGTTACGGGATGCGTGAAGGACACGCTGTGGGCGTGGAGCATCAGGCCGCAGGGGCGCGGCGTTCCGTACAGGTCGTCGCCAACCAGGGGATGATGCTCGCTTGCCAGGTGCACACGGATTTGGTGCTTGCGGCCGGTGAGCAACTCGACATCGATATACGAGCGCGCGGGCAGGCCACGACGGCTCTTAAGACGTTTGAGCACCTTCACGCGAGTTTGAGACGGCTTGCCGCTGGCGCCGACGCGCATCTTTCGGCTGTCGTGACGGTCGCGGGCGATGGGCTTGTCGATGAGCTTCTCGTTCCAGTCGATCTTGCCCTCGGCCAGCGCCAGATAGTGCTTTTCGAAGGCGTGGTCGATCACCATCTGGTCAAAGGCGGGCTGCGTCTGTTTGTCGAGCGAAAACAACACCACGCCGGTGGTGTTGCGGTCCAGGCGGTTGAGCGGCTGCATGTCGGTCGCGGCAAAGCCGTCACCCATCGCCAGCAGCAGGTCGCTGGCGTAGTCGGTGAGCGTGCGCTCGCCGGTGCCGTCGCCGTGGACGATCATGCCGGCGGGCTTGTCGATGGCCATGAGCCAGGCGTCGCAGTAAAGGACTTGAGGTTCTTCGTTCACGTGTAAGCCTTTCGGTTAGCTGATTCCCACAAACATGCAGCCCGAGGTCGCCCCGCGCAGGCGGGCGGCGGGCTTGCGGCCGGCCTGCGCTGCTTCGACGGCACGACGGACGCGGGCGACGGCACGGCCCACCTCATCCGCCTCGAGCAGCGTTCCGTCCACCATGAGACGACGCACGCCGGCATCGAGCAGCTGAGCAACCTGCGGCGTGAGGTCGATGGGGTAGGCATCGTACAGGCGAGAGCGGCCGTGAGTGTCGGTGCGGACGGGCATGACCTTGCCGTCGATATTCTTGAGCGAGAGCTTGCGGGCACGCAGGCGGCAGTTGGCACAATCGTGGATGCAGCCGTTGGCAACCTGCAGAATGCAATGCTCGCTCGTCATGACGCGCGGGCGGCCAAAGACGGTGATGCCCAGAGCCGCGGGCGCGGTGGCGCCGAGCGAGACAATCTCGTCGAGCGTGATCTCGGGCGAGAGCCAAAACGCACCGGCTCCGCGCTCGGCAAGCGCCTCCATGCAGGGCGTGTTGTGCACCGGCAGGCAAGAGCGAATCTCGGCCGTGGCGCCGGCATGCGCGGCTACGGCGAGCTCGGAGATATTGCCGACGGCGACGGTGGCTCCGGCATTGATCCAGGGATCGACGCGCTCGTGGTCGACGGTGCGGCAGACCTCGTCGAGTACGGGCACGATACCCTGCTCAAATGCATCGGCAGGGGAGAGTCCGACAGTCTCGAGCGCGTCGGTGGTCATATAGATGCGCGCGGCGCCCTCGGCGCGAGCTGCCTCGGCGGCTTCGAGCGTGGTGACGGTGGCGCAGATATGCGGCTCGTCGCGGTAATGCTCGGGCATGGCGTGCGTACATTTGTCGAGTACCGGCAACTCAAGCGTTTTCGCGCGCTCCTCGTACGGCGCCAGAATGGCCTCCTCCAATGCTTTACAGGCGGCGGCGCGCACCTTGCGCACGGCGGAGAAGCCCATACCGCAGCCGGCGTCGAGCGAAACGTCAAAGCTCGCGGCCTCAAAGGGCGAGGAGCCCATGCGGCCTACATGCTCAACCAGGTCTGCCGCCTCGACGGCGCGGGTCTTGGCGGCCTCGACGGTGAAGCCTGTGGCGGTGGCGGTGAGCGCGGGGCTGTCACAGCAGGTGAGTGTGACGGTAAACGGCTCGCCCAGGCGCGCCACGACGGACGCATCAACAGCTCGGCGGCGCAGCACATCGCGCTTGAGCGCGGCGCCGGCGGCGTCGATGGCACGCTGGCTGCGAATCACGCGGACGCGGCAGCCCTCGGGCATGCTACGGGGCACGCGGCACTCGATGATGTCGCCGGCAGCGGCATCCTCGGCGGCAATGGTGGTCAGGAACTGGTCAAACTCGTTATCGTGGCGAAGCTCCAGCAGGTCGCCTTTGCCCACGGGCTCAAACAGCTCAATGCGGGCGATGGCGGCGCGGCGACGGCGGTCGTCGGGCTTGAGACCGCGCACATCGCGGTTGGCCGGGCGGCTGCCCAGCACCGTGCCCACGATCTGGCCGCGGTTGTTGGAACGCTCGTAGCTCATCATTTCGTCGCCCGAGGTGCCGTCCTGATAGGCGTGCGTAAAGTCGCGGTTGAAGCAGCGCTTGAGCTGGCGCTGGCGGGC
>JAUUSS010000080.1 GCA_030841765.1 Collinsella aerofaciens
TGACCGAGGGCCTGTCCGCCCTGTCCGAGCTGGGTGAGGTCATGCTCAGCGACCGTCTGCGCCAGATCTCGGTCCGCCCTGCGCCCAAGCTCTCGGTTCGTGCGACCGTCAAGAGCAACCTGCTCGACGTCGAACTGGGCGCGAGCGGTCTTTCGGCGGCAGACCTTGCCATCTACCTCGATTCCTACAAGCGCCATCAAACGTTTGCGCGCCTTACGTCCGGCGACATCATTCGCCTGGACGAGGGCGCCCGAGCCGCGTTTGGCCTCGCCGAGGACCTGGGCGTCGATGCCGTCGACCTGCTCGACGGCGTGTCGCTTCCCGCATCGAGCACCCTGTTCGTCGATAGCATGCTCGCGCGCACGCCCGCGCTCGAGGCCGATCGCGACGCTGCGTTCCGCCGTACCGTCGAGCGTCTGGACACGCTCGGCAAGATGGACTTTACGGTACCCGCCTCGCTCAAGGCCACGCTGCGCGGCTACCAGGTCGACGGCTACCAGTGGCTCGGCTCGCTCGAGCACCTGGGCCTTGGCGGTATCTTGGCCGACGACATGGGCCTGGGCAAAACGCTTCAGATGATCGCGCATGTCCTGGCGCGCGTGGAGGCGGGGGACATCAAGCCCACGCTCGTGGTATGCCCGGCCTCGCTCGTGTACAACTGGACCGCCGAACTGGAGCGCTTCGCCCCGTCGCTCGATGTGTGCGCCATCGTGGGCGCCAAGGCGCAGCGTCGCGTGCAGATTGCCGGTGCCGCCGAACATAACGCGGTCGTGACCTCGTATGACCTCATGCGCCGCGATATCGACGAATATGCCGAGCAGGACTTTGCCCGCGTGGTGCTCGACGAGGCCCAGTACATTAAAAACCCGCTCACCCAGGTGGCGCGCGCCGCCAAGCGCCTGCCGGCCGGCGTACGCTTTGCCCTGACGGGCACACCTATCGAAAACCGCCTGTCCGAGCTCTGGAGTATCTTCGACTTTTTGATGCCGGGCCTTTTGGGCACGCGCGAGTCGTTTGCCAAGCGCTTTGAAAGCCCGGTCGAGCACGCCGAGGGCGACAGCGCCGCTCGCCTGCAGGCACTCGTGTCGCCGTTTGTGCTGCGCCGTGTTAAGGAAGACGTGGTGGCCGACCTGCCCGAGAAGATCGAGGACACCGTCATGGCGCAGCTCACCGGCGAGCAGCGCAAACTCTATCTGGCCAACCAGGACCGCATCGCCCAGCAGGTACAGCATCGCGAGGCCAACGAGTTTAAGAAGGACAAGCTCAAGGTGCTCGCCGAGCTCACCAAGCTGCGCCAGATCTGCTGCGACCCGCATCTGCACTACGAGGACTACAAGGCCGGGAGCGCCAAGCTCGACGCTTGCATGGAACTCGTGCATGGCGCGCTCGACGGCGGACACCACATCCTGCTGTTCAGCCAGTTCACGGGTATGCTCGATATCATCGGCAAGCGCCTGTCCAAGGAGGACATCGGCTTCCTTAAGCTCACGGGCGCATCGTCCAAGGAGAGCCGCGCCAAGATGGTCGCGCAGTTCCAGGCGGGCGAGGTACCGGTCTTTCTGATTTCGCTCAAGGCAGGCGGCGTCGGCCTGAACCTGACGGCCGCCGACGTGGTCATCCACTATGACCCGTGGTGGAATGTGGCGGCGCAAGACCAGGCGACCGACCGTGCCCACCGCATTGGCCAGCAGCACACCGTGACCGTGTACAAGCTCATCGCCAAGGACACGATCGAGGAGCGCATCATGCAGATGCAGGAGTCCAAGCGCGACCTGGTCAACAGCGTGCTCGGCGGCGACGGTATCTCGTCGGCGCTGTTTACCCGCGAAGATGTTCTGGCGCTGCTGGGCGGCGACGGGCGCTAACCCGCTCGGGTGGGGCCGCCAGGGCGGATAGCGCACGCTGCCCCATCGTCCCCGCCCGTTATGTGTTCATTTGCAATGCCGTGGATGGTTTGTCTGCCTTTGGGCATAAGAACCATCAAGAACATTGGCACGTCAGCAAAGGAGAACATCATGGCGAAATTCTTTAAGGACCCCGACGGTAAGCTCATTGCCGCCCTTGGCAACGACGTTGCAACCCCTGCCGGTTGCACGGAACTGACCGCAAACACTGAGGACGCGGCGCACGAGAAGCACGTGCCTGTTGTCGAGACCGAGCGCGACGGTCACGTGATTCGCGCACGCGTTGGCTCGGTCGAGCACCCCAGCCTGCCCGAGCACTATATTGAGTGGATCGCCCTTGAGGCCGAGGGCCGCTTAGAGGTCCATTACCTTGAGCCCGGCATGAAGCCCGCGACGTTTTTTGCCGGCGGTTCCAAGACCGGTACCGTCTATGCCTACTGCAACCTGCACGGGCTGTGGTCCGCGACGTTCTAGGAGCGCGCCCCTGCTCGGGGTATCATAGCTAGCATATGCACATGCGAGCGCCGACTGCATCATGCGGCCGGCGTTTTTACTACGATTTCGATGGTTTACGACGGAAAGGGCTGAGCCATGAAGCTCGCGCTTGCACAGATCGATATGCGCCTGGGTGATATTGAGGGCATTTGCGGCCGCATCGAGGACCAGGCTCGTCTGGCCCACGAGCGCGGGGCGCGCGTGCTGTGCGTTCCGGCTCCGCTCTTTATGGGCGCCATGCCCGGTGGCCTGGTGGGCGCTGCCGACTTTGAGCACGACATGCTTGCCGGCTTGACTGGTGTCGCCGAGCGTATCCAGGAGCTTGACATGATCTGCATCGTGCCCGCGGCGGTTTCGTTTGAAGGACAGCCGCTGCTCGACTACATGATGCTCAAGGACGGCCATGTGGTGCCGGCGCGTTCGAGCATTGCCTTGCAGCGTGGCGAGAACAACGACACGCGTTGGGCGCCGCCGGTGTTCGACGTGGACGGCGTGCGCATCGCCGTGATTTTTGACTTGGACCGCGAGCTCGAGATGTTGCCGACCGGCGTCGACCTCATCGCGTATTTCCAATTCAACGCGTTTGACATGACCGACCGCGAGACTGCCGCCATTGCCGCCGTTCGCAGCGGAGCCTACCGCAAGATCGCATCCAAGCGCAGCGTGTGGTTTGCCTGCATGGCACCGGTCGGTGCCTATGACGAGTCGGTGTATACCGGCGGTTCGTTTGTGCTCGACGACTGCGGTCGCGTGGTGGCCCAGGCGCCGTGTTTTGAGGAGAGCCTGCTGGTTCAGGAGATTCAGCGCGGCGTGATGCTCGATGCCCTGGAAGATCACGAACTGCCCGAGTTCCGTTCCGAGGAGTGGCTGTGGCAGGCGCTGGTGCTCGCCGTGCGCGACAACGCCCGAGCCCACGGTGCGTCGCGTGCTGTTGTGGCACTCGAGGGCGACTTGCCGTCGTCTTTGCTGGCGGCGCTGGCCGTCGACGCTCTGGGCCCGCGTAATGTGATTGGCCTGGTGCTGGGGCGCAACCGTATCTTTACGCCGGCGCAGGAAGAGGCCGAGGCTGCCCGCTGTGCCGCCGTCCGCGCCATCGCCGAGCGTTTGCACATTCGCACCGTCGAGCGCGATGCACCGGATGCGGCGCGTGTGCTCGATCGCGACGTGTCGGCGGGCGATGCCGAGCGTCTGCGCTCGCGCACGTTGGGCCTCATGCTGGAGGACACGGCGCTCGAGCTGGGTGCGATGGCGCTGAGCCCGCTGTCCAAAACCGAGTACGCGCTGGCGGCGCCGGCGCTTTGCGGCGGCTATCAGGGCGATTACGCGCCTTTTGGCGATGTGTACCTGTCGACGCTTGAGTTTGTGGCGCGTGTGCGCAACCGCACGTCTTCCGTGGTGCCCCAAGAGCTCGTGACGCTCAACGCGGTGGAGGATTGCATGGAGCATGTGCTGGCGCAGGCGCTCTCGACGCTCGACGGCCCGGTCGATATGCTCGACCGCGCGGCACAGCTGCTCGGCGGGCTTGAGCCGGGTGAGGTCGATGGCGCGCTCGAGGCGCACGTGGACCGCAACCGTCCCTTCGACGATATCCCGATGGCCGCTGGCAAGCCTGAGGCCTGCTCGCTGCTGCTGATGCTTGTGCGCCAGGGTGAGGCTGCTCGTCGCATGCTGCCGACGGCGCCGATCGTCTCGGCCCGTTCGTTTGTCGAGCGCGCCTGGCCGTACATGCTCGCGTGGTCCGACCTGGGGCTTAACGGCAAGGAGCGTATGACGGTCGATTCTCTGGCGCGCGCCGAGGTGCGCCGTTTTGCTGACGAGGATACGAGCGAGCGCGTGCGAAACGAGATGATGGGCGTGCTGGGCGAGCTACTGGGTATTTCGCCCGAGCAGATGGAGGAGCTGCGCTCCGAGGATGGCCAGCGTCGTTTGCATGAGGGAATGAAAAAGTTCGAGGGCGAGGTTCAGGACGCCATCGATAAGATGATGGGCGGCCAGGGCGGCTCGCAGGGTGGGCCCCAGGGTGGTCCGATGCCGCATCCGCCGGTGGATCCGAGGCAGTTCCCGTTCTTTAGCCAGAACTAAAAAGGTTACGCGGTTTTGCCAAACCGCGTAACGAGTCGACGCTGCGCGCCCGCCAGAGCGGCAATCTGCCTTTCAATCGTCGGGCATGACCACCAGGTCAATGCCCTCCTCTTTCAAGGCACCTTGCTCGCTCTGGCGGGCGCTCGCTTGCGTATGCTCAACCTACAATTCGATCTCGGCTGACTTATAGGGCTAGCGTTGTGTTATTCTAGAACAGACGTTCGTGAATAGTGCGCGGGGCCTTGTCTTGCGCTGCGCTTGTGGCGAGGGGAGGCTGGCTTGGTTATCTTGGGCATTGACCCCGGTTTGGCCCATACGGGTTGGGGGATTATCGAGGAGCGGCGCGGCGAGGTTCGCTGCCGTGCCTACGGTTGTATCGAGACCAGCGCGGGTAGTCCGCTCGCGGTGCGCCTGTCGCATATCGCCCGCGACCTCAAGGGCGTCGTGGAGCGTTATCGACCCGATACTGCTGCTATCGAGAGCATCTACTTTGGCGCTAATGTCCGCTCGGCAATCCCCACGGCACATGCCCGCGGTGCTGCGCTCGTGGCGCTTTCGGAATGCGCGCTCGAGATTGGCGAGTACACGCCCATGCAGATCAAACAGGCTGTGGTGGGCACCGGCGCCGCGGACAAGCGGCAGGTCGCCTATATGGTACGCACGCTAACACAGCTCGACCACGACCCGCATCCCGACCATGCCGCCGATGCCCTGGCCTGCGCCATCTGCCACGTAAACCTCAGCCGCACCCGCGCCCTCACCGGTGGCGAGTTCTATCAACAGAGAGGAACCGGATACTGATGATTTCCCAGCTCCACGGAACGCTTGTCGAGTCCACGATGAGCTCTGCTGTCGTCGATGTGTCGGGCGTTGGCTTTGAACTCGGCATCTCGGGCAGCACTGCGGCCACGTTGCCGACGCCCGGCGGCGAGGTCCGTCTCTACACGCGTATGCAGGTGCGCGAGGACGCTATGACACTTTTCGGTTTTTCCTCTAAGGATGAGCGCACGATGTTCGACCGGCTCGTGTCCGTCTCGGGCGTTGGTCCGCGCTTGGCGCTCGCCGTGCTTTCCACCTATACCGTGGGGCAGCTGTATTCGCTGGTGATGGCCGAGGACGACAAGGGCATGGCCAAGGTACCCGGTGTGGGTAAAAAGACCGCCCAGCGCCTCATCTTGGAGCTCAAGAGCACCTTTGCCAAGGATAAGGGCTTTGTGCCGGTCGACGTGATCCCGGGGCAGGTTGCGATGTCGGTCCCCGCCGCCGCTCCCTCGGCGATCGATGACGCCCGTGCGGCGCTCCTTTCCATGGGCTTTAGCCCGCAGGAGACCGATGTCGCTCTGAGCGGGTATGATGGGCAGGATATGCGTGTCGAGGATCTGCTCGGCGCGGCGCTTAAGCGACTCGGAATGGATGCGTGATGTGGGAAGCCGATGACTCTCAGGACCTGTGGGCGACGCCCGGCAACTCGCCGGCGGCATCCATGGCGCACGGCGAGCGCATGGTGGGCTCGGAGCTGACGGCCGAGGACCTCGATGTCGATCGCACTTTGCGCCCCCAGCGCCTGGACGATTACTGCGGCCAGGAGCATATCAAGCAGAGCCTGCGCGTGTTGATCGAAGCGGCGCAGAGCCGTGGCGAGACGCTCGACCACGTGATCTTCTCGGGTCCTCCGGGCCTGGGCAAGACCACGCTGGCCACCGTTATCGCCAACGAGCTGGGCGCTCAGATCAAGACAACGAGTGGTCCGGCCATCGCGCGCACCGGCGACCTGGCGGCTATCCTTACCAATCTGCAGCCGGGTGATGTGCTGTTTATCGACGAGATCCACCGCCTCAACCGTTCGGTCGAGGAAGTCCTGTACCCCGCGATGGAGGACTTTGCCCTCGATATCGTGATTGGCAAGGGTCCGGCGGCGCGCTCGATTCGCCTGGATATCCCCAAGTTTACGCTGGTAGCAGCAACGACCCGCTCAGGCATGTTGACCGGCCCGTTGCGCGACCGCTTTGGCATTTCATATCGCCTGGATTACTACACGGTCGAAGAGCTCGCGCAGATTGTGACGCGCTCGGCAACTATTCTGGGCGTGGCGATCGACCATCCCAGTGCAATTGAGATCGGCTCGCGTTCGCGCGGCACGCCGCGTCTTGCTAACCGCCTGCTCAAGCGCGTGCGCGATTACGCACAGGTGCGCGGCAACGGTCCCATCGAGCTCGATATCTGTCGCCAGGCGCTCGAGTTCTTCGAGATCGACGAGCTCGGCCTGGACTGGATGGATATTCGTATCTTGGAGACGCTTGCCAAGACGTTCTCCGGTCGTGCCGTGGGACTTACGACCCTTGCCAGCGCGGTGGGCGAGGACCCGGGCACGCTCGAGGATGTCTATGAGCCGTATCTGCTGCAGTGCGGGTTGATGATTCGTACGCCGCAGGGCCGTCAGGCAACCCTTCGCACCTTTGAGCACCTGGGGATTGAACCTACCGTTTAGGGCGCTTTGTTTTGGCGGGCTGTTGGGCTATCGCTGGGCATCGGGTAAACATATCGCCGTTCATCGGTTATGGGTGTTTTACTATTGCGCGCCCGTGCTATGCTGAATTGGTCTTTTTCTCATTCGGTAACGAAAGGACTGCCCATGCCTACTGACATCGAAATCGCACGTTCTGTCACGCCGCTGCCTATTACCGAGGTGGCTAAGAACGCCGGCGTCGACGTTAAGCACCTTATTCCGTACGGCTTCGACAAGGCTAAGGTCGACTATTCGCTGCTCAACGAGCCGACCGATCACCAGGCCAAGCTCGTCCTCGTGACCGCTATCAACCCAACGCCTGCGGGCGAGGGCAAGACCACCACGACCATCGGTCTGGCCGATGGCCTGCGTCGTCGCGGCGTCAAGAGTGCCGTGGCCCTGCGCGAGCCTTCGCTCGGCCCCGTCTTTGGTGTTAAGGGCGGTGCTGCCGGCGGCGGCTGGGCTCAGGTGATCCCCATGGAGGATATCAACCTGCACTTTACCGGCGACTTCCATGCCATCGGTGCTGCCAACAACCTGCTGGCCGCCATGCTTGATAACCACATCCAGCGGGGCAACCAGCTTGGCATCGACGTTAAACGCATCACTTGGAAGCGCGTCGTCGATATGAACGACCGTCAGCTGCGCCACGTCATCGACGGCATTGGCGGTAAGGCCCAGGGCGTGCCGCGCGAGGACGGCTTCGATATCACCGTCGCCTCCGAGGTCATGGCAATTCTGTGCCTGTCTACGAGCATCAGCGACCTCAAGGAACGCTTGGGCGAGATTGTCGTCGGCTATAGCTTTGCCGGCGAGCCCGTCCGTGCCCGCGACCTTAAGGCCCAGGGTGCCATGGCCGCACTGCTCAAGGATGCGCTCAAGCCCAATCTGGTGCAGACGCTCGAGGGTACGCCCGCGTTTGTCCACGGCGGTCCCTTCGCCAATATCGCCCACGGCTGCAACTCCATCATGGCCACGCGTATGGCTATGCGTTTTGGCGATGTCGCCATTACCGAGGCGGGCTTTGGTGCCGACCTGGGTGCCGAGAAGTTCCTCGACATCAAGTGCCGCATGACGGGCGTTCGTCCCAGCGCTGTTGTGGTCGTCGCCACTGCCCGCGCGCTTAAGTACAACGGCGGTGTTGCCAAGGGCGACCTCAACGAAGAGAACCTCGAGGCCCTCAAGGCCGGCATGCCCAACCTGCTGCGCCACGTCGACAACATTCAGAATGTCTACGGTCTGCCCTGCGTGGTCGCCATCAACCGCTTCCCGACCGATACCGAGGCAGAGCTTGCCCTCATCGAGTCCGAGTGCCAGAAGCTGGGCGTCAATGTGAAGCTGTCCGAGGTCTGGGCCAAGGGTGGCGAGGGCGCACTCGAGCTGGCCGATGAGGTCATGCGTCTGATTGAGCAGCCGAGCGAGCTCAAGTTTGCCTATGAGGACGGCGCTGATGTCGCTGATGCCCTCGAGGCCGTTGCCACCAAGGTCTACCGCGCCGACGGCGTTGACTTTACGCCGGCCGCCAAGCGCCAGCTCGCCGAGCTGCGCGAGAATGGCTTTGGCAACCTGCCGGTGTGCGTCGCCAAGACGCAGTACAGCTTTAGCGACAACGCCAAGGCCCTGGGCGCTCCCGAGAACTTCCGCATCACGGTGCGTGAGCTCAAGGTTTCCGCCGGCGCCCACTTTGTGGTCGCACTGACTGGCAGTGTTCTGACCATGCCGGGCCTGCCCAAGGTCCCTGCGGCCGAGAACATCGACGTCGACAACGACGGCAACATCACCGGCCTGTTCTAAGTCTGCTGTCCATCGCTGCTAGCCCGCCCCGCCGTGCCCACAAGGCCCGGCGGGGCTTTTTGATCCTTAGACCCGCGCATGTCTTGTAGATACCGACGGACTCTGCCCATCATAGGCTTTTGCGCTGGTAGAATGCATGGATAACTTGATGCTTACAGGCGACGGAAAGGAATCGTTGCATGGATCAGGACAAGACAACCGTGATGGGCGGCTACGGTTCCGCGCAGGCTGGCGATAGCGCCGATGCGACCCGCGTTGTTCCCAACCCCGGTTATGTCGACCCCGCCGCGACGCAGCCTTCTGCCGAGCTCACCCGAGTTATGGGCTATGGCGACGCGGCGCAGGACCCTTACGCTGCATCTTTGCAAAGCCCCTATGGCAACGCGGCGGCAGACCCGTTTGATTACGCGCCGCAGGATTCTTATGCTGCCTCGACGCCGAATCCCTATGATGACCTGCCGCAAAATCCCATTCCGCAGCCTCAGCAGACGACGTATATGCCTCGCACGGCGCAGCCTCGCTACGAGTCGCGCGAGCCGTATCGCGAGTACCCCAAGTCGATTCCGCAATATGGCGAGGACGAGGAGAGGAAGCCGTCGCGTTCGTCGAGCGTGATCAAGAAGATCCTCATCGTACTGGCGATCTTCTTTGCGCTGTCGATTGTGTTTGCCATCGTGTCGGGCATGCTCAACAAGCGGGGGAGTTCAACGGCCGATGCCACTGCCGAGCAAACCGAGTCCGCCTCGTCTAGCACCGTCGATCTGAGCGATATCCCGGGGCAGTACTGGTCCAACGCCAAGAAGATCCTCAAGTCGCGCGGCGCCGATCTTTCGAATGCCGTGGTCCTGACTGATGATGGCTCAACGCCCGTCGTCGATGCCAACTGGGTCGTTACTTCTGCCTACTATAACGACAACGGCAACCTCGAAATTCAACTCACGCACAAGAACAGTTCGGGCAACTCGTCCGACGGCCAAAGCGGTACCGACAGCTCGAGCTCCAATACGCTGGAGGACTTGAGCAACAAGGCGCAGGAGTTGGGAGACAAGGCGCAAGAGCTGGGCGATACGGCACAAAATCTGGGCGATACCGCGCAGAACTTGGGCGACATGGCGACGGATGCCTGGAACGCCCTACAAAACGGCATCTCGGGCGCGCAGGGAAACTAGCTGTTAAGCGGGCTACAGTTGCTCGGCCGGACGCTCGGGCGAGCTAAAGCCCGAATCAAACGTGACGACGCACGAGACGTCGGGCCGGCGCTCGTGCACGATGCGCGTGACGAGCTCCAGCAGCTCCTCGTCGGATATGTCAAAGCCGTCGGGACGCACCAGGTCAAACGAAACGAACCCGTCGTGCTCGTGCAGGTCGTGGATGGAGAGCGCGGGGTCGATCTGCATGACGCCGCGCTTGACCCAGCCGCGTAGGTCGTCGCCGGTGGTGGCGATGGGGTCGCAGTGCAGCGTGATACCGATGCCCATCTGCCGTTTGATATCGTGCTCGATGGTGTCCAAAATCTCGTGGTGCTCAAATGCGTCGCCCTCGCCGGGCATCTCCACGTGGGCGCTGGCAAACTGACGACCGGGGCCGTAGTCGTGCACCATGAGGTCGTGTGTGCCCAAGACCTGGGGGTACGACATAATCCTGTCGCGGATTTCCTGGACGAGCTTGGGGTCGGGCGCTTGTCCTAACAGCGGGCTGATGGCGTCGCGCACCAGGCCCAGGCCGCTGATGCAGATGAAGATGCCCACACCCAGGCCTGCCCAGCCATCGAGGTCAAAGCCGGTCGTCTGCGAAATAAGCGCCGCCACCAGGACCGAGCCCGAGGTGATGACGTCGTTTTTGGAGTCCTGTGCTGTGGCGATGAGCGTCTCCGAGTCGATGCGGTCGCCCAACGTGCGGTTGAACGCGGCCATCCAGAGCTTAACGAGCATGGACAAGACGAGGGCGGCTAAGGAGAGCACCGAATATGCAGTGGGGGAAGGCTTGATGATCTTAGTGACCGACTCGAGGATCAGGTTGATGCCGACGGCGCAAACCAGGACGGCGACGAACAGACCGGCTAGGTACTCGTAGCGGCCGTGGCCATAGGGGTGGCCTTCGTCTGCCGGGCGGCTGGCAAGGCGGAACCCGAGCAGGCTTACGATGTTGCTCGAGGCATCGGAGAGGTTGTTGAAAGCGTCG
>JAUUSS010000081.1 GCA_030841765.1 Collinsella aerofaciens
CAAGCCGACCTGGACCAGCGCCGTGCCGCCGCCGACCAGCAGTTTGCCGATGCCCACGCCGAGCTCTCTGACCTTGGTGAATGCACCTGGTACATCCAGGACCGCGGCAATATCGCAAGCTACTCGAGCGTGGAGAGCGATAGCTCGTCAATTGAGGCTATCGCCACGGTGTTCCCGTTCATCTTCTTTATCGTCGCCGTGCTCATCAGCCTTACCACCGCTACGCGTATGGTCGAGGAGGAGCGCACGCTCATCGGCCTGTATAAGGCGCTCGGTTATTCGCGCGGACGTATCCTGTCCAAATACGTGGACTATGCGCTGTGGGCTTGTCTGATCGGCGGCGTGCTCGGCAATATCATCGGATTTGTGGGCCTGCCGCTGTTCCTGTTTACGGTGTTCGACGACATGTACTCGCTGCCCCAGATGCTGCTTTCGTACGACATTGTGTCGTCGATTGTGTCGGTGGCGCTGTTTGCCGTGGGCGTGGTGGGCGCCACGATTATCGCCTGCCGCCACGAGATGGCCGAGACCCCTGCCTCGCTCATGCGCCCCAAGGCTCCGCGCGCCGGCTCGCGCATTCTGCTCGAGCGCATCGGCTTTATCTGGCGCCGCATGGGCTTCTTAAACAAGGTGGCAGCACGTAACCTGTTCCGCTACAAAAAGCGTGCCTTTATGACCATCTTCGGTATCGCCGGCTGCACGGCGCTCGTGATCTGCGGTATGGGTATTCGCGACACGTCGGTGGCGCTTTCGCCCAAACAGTACGGGCATATCACGCGCTACGACCTGCTGGCGGTCGCCAATCCCGACGATTTTTCGCAGACGTGCGCGGCATTGGATGAGCGCAGCGCGGCCAATGATTCCAACGTGACCGTGACTTCGACGCTGCCGATTATGACCGACAACGTCACCTTTACATTTGGCGGCAAGAGCGAGACCGTGCAGCTGATCGTGGTGCCCGATGACCGCACGAACGACCTGGACGACTACGTGTGTCTCGAGGACGAGTCCAAAGAGCCTCTATCTTTGCGCGACGGAGATGTGTATCTGAGCAAGAGTTCACAGCTGGTGCTGGGGATTCAGCCGGGCGATACAGCACACGTCCAGGATTCGTCACTCAACGTCGCCAAGGTCAAGATCAGCGACATCTCGCTCAACTATCTGGGCAACACACTCTATATGACGCAGGGCACCTATGAGCGCGCGTTCGGTCGAAGCGCACGCCTCAACGGCATCTTTGTGCTGCTTAAGGGCTCGTCGGCCGACCAGATTGCGTTTAGCAAGAAGCTTAAGAGCGACGGTTGGCTCACGATTTCGAGCACGGCCGAGCATTGGGAAAACTATGAGGCGAACTTTACGATTATCAATTCGGTCGTGGTGCTCGTGACCTTTATGGCGGCGTGCCTGTCGTTTGTGGTGGTGTTTACGCTGTCCAACACCAACATTTCGGAGCGCGAGCGCGAGCTGGCGACCATCAAGGTGCTGGGCTTCCGCCGTGGCGAGGTGCATCACTACGTCAACAAGGAGACGCTGATTCTTACGGTAATTGGCGCCGCGCTGGGCGTGCCGCTGGGTGGCCTGCTTGCCGAGAGCTTCACGTACATCCTGCAGATGCCGTCGCTGTACTTTGACGTTGAGGTCGAGCCACTGAGCTACGTGCTTGCCGTGGTACTTTCCTTCGGCTTTACGATCATCGTCAACCTCGCCACCAACCGAACTCTCAACAAGATCGACATGGTCGGCGCCCTCAAGAGTGCCGAGTAACCTGTCCTGGGATTCAAGCTGTAGCGAGCTACCGACGCACCCACATCCGCATTATTGCATAAACCGCCCTGTCGAATGCATATTTCGGCGGGGCGGTTGCTTTTTGCCCGCGGGTACCCCAGGGGGCGGCGTGCAAATTCCGGAGTATTCAGCATCCCGGAGCCCGCGGGTGCGGGAGCGGGCGCACAAAACAGCGCTTAAAGTCCTGATTCTGAGCCCCCAACGCCTCAAGAGCCGCTCGTTTTTTTACAGGATGCGGCCCATGGCGCCTGCCTTTCGCCCAAAATCCAGTATGCAGGCACCCTCGGCTGCTGAATACTCCCAAAAATGCACGCCGCATCCTACCCCAGGCACCCGCAGCAAGAAGACGAATAGTCTCGGCCTCCCCAGTCACCGCAGGAGGCCCTAGGGCTTACCTCCCAAATCTTTCCGCAGGACGGAAGGATCCCGCCGCGCGAAGCGCACGGCGGGATCCTGACATGTCCGAGGACGATTTGGGAGGTAAGCCCTGGGGTCTCCGATGAGAGCAGTTTCGGCCGAGGCTATTCGTCGCCGAAGCTGATGCCCAACGCCTTGGCCTCGCGCACCAGATCGCTCTGGGGATCGACATACTTGAGCTTGCCGGCGACATCCTCGAGCGGCATGTGACACATCTTGCCGTCACGCAGGGCGATCATGTAGCCAAACTCGCCGCGTAGACAGCCCAGTGCCGCCTCGACGCCGCACTGGGTCGCAAAGATGCGGTCCTGGGCGTCGGGCTGGCCGCCGCGCTGCGTGTGGCCGGGGATGGCGACGCGGGTCTCGCGACCGGTCTTGGCCTCGATCTCCTTGGCGATGTCGTAGACGATCGACGGGCTCGTGCGCTCGGCGAGCTTCTTCTTGTACTCCTTCTTGGACAGCGCCGCGTCCTCCTTGGAGATAGCGCCCTCGGCGACGGCCACGATGGTAAAGCGGCTGCCGGTTTCCATGCGATGCTCAATGGTCTTGATGACCTGGTCCATGTCGTAGGGAATCTCGGGAATCAAGATGACATCCGCGCCGCCCGCGACGCCGGCGTACAGCGGGATCCAGCCAACCTTGTGGCCCATGATCTCGATAACGAACACGCGGCCGTGACTCGAGGCGGTAGTGTGGATGTCGTCGATGCACTTGGTGGCGACGTCGATGGCGCTCGTAAAGCCAAACGTCAGCTCGGTGCCCCAGGTGTCGTTATCGATGGTCTTGGGCAGCGCGATAACGTTGAGGCCCTCTTCGCGCAGGCGGTTGGCGGTCTTGGTGGAGCCGTTACCGCCCAGCATAAACAGGCAGTCGAGCTGCAGCTTATGATAGGTGTGGACCATCGCCGGCACCTTCTCGACGCCGTCGGCCTCGGGAATATCCAGGCGCTTGAACGGCGTACGGCTCGTGCCCAGGATGGTGCCGCCACGGGTAAGGATGCCGCTAAAATCGGCGGGCGTCATGACGCGGAACCGGCTGTAGATAAGGCCCTGGTAGCCGTCCTCAAAACCATAGATCTCAATAGGCTCTTCGCTATTGGTCATAAGCGTTTTGACAATGCCGCGCATGGTGGCGTTGAGCGCCTGGCAGTCGCCGCCACTGGTAAGAAGACCGATCCTAAGCATGATGAATCCTTCCGGGCAAGTTATAACATGCGCATAAGTTTACCCCCGCACACTGTTGATACGGGGGTAAAACGTGTTAGCTCAAGCGTATAGAAATGTAAACAACGTCAGGCGAGCGTAAGGTCGACGAGCCTGGGTCCTTACAGTGCGAAGGCGTCGACGTCGCCCCAGTGGCGGCGCAGCGTAATGGCGGCGGCGGGTTCGGTATTGTCAAAGACGACCGACCATTGCGTATTGCTGGTGATGTCTTTCGGATTGGGTTCTTGCGCTGCAGCGCGTAGGGCCTTCCAAGCGACTGCCTCGTCCTGGGCACCGACATGGGCGTCAAGGACATCGGCGATTGCGATGGCGCGCTCTTTACCATGGCCCAGCTCGCCATTCTTTTGGTTGGGCAGCACTTCGTCGCCATAGCAGGCGTAGAAGTTCGTAACCTGGCGTACAGGAGTCGCTTTGAAAGCACGGTCCGGATCGCGCGGATCCCACTCTACTACGCGCGCGTCACCGGCGGCGTCGTTGATAAAGAAGTGGTAATCGCGTCCTGCCATGGCGTGCATGTCGTAGGCGGAAAGCAGGTCGACAGCTTCTTGCGTGGTGGCGGCACGGTCGAGCACTAGACGGATGGCGAGCGAGGTATTGATGACGGGGCGTTGCGCGTCCTGGTCACAGGGCTTGGAATCCAGAGTGAGTACGGCAATGGACACGCCGCATTCGTTAACACCGTCGAGCTGGGCAAACGGGCCCATGAGTGCGGCGGCACGTCCGGCGACGGAGTCAAGCGGAGTGTTATCGCCCAGGTTGTTAAGGGCGGCAAACCCGATGGAGGCATAGCCGCCACGTGGGTGATTGCGCACCAGCAGCGCCGAGGTGTCGTCCTTAAAGTCGTAATTGCGACCGGTGCGCACGCGGCCTTCGGCATCTACGGCGACAAAAGCGCTGCAGGCAAACTGGGGCGCCTGGACATGTACCGGCACACCGGGCAGCACCTGCGCCACCACGGCATCGATGTAGCCCTGGTCGTCGCGCACGCCAGCGGCGATGATGCGATCAAGATCGTAGTCGTAGGCGATGTCGATTGCGTACAGGTCATAGCTATCCGCGTAGCCGGTCAAGCGTTTGAGCGACGCGGCGGACTTGATTTGCTTGCGGTAAACGATACCGGTGGCAGCGGCAAGGCCGACGGCGACTCCCGCGACACCGCAGGCGATGGCAATGTTACGCGGCTTCATGACGGCTCCTCTCGTCCTGTTAGCGTAATTGTCGCAAAAGGAGCGCGGGCATGATGGCTCAACTTGGTGAGCGGCGCGGGATTAAACATGGAATGAAGAGTGCGGCGCTGGCGTGGCGGGGTATGCTGGAGGGGACCATCAACCCAGCGAAAGGGGAGAGCATGACGGATCAGGAAACGCCCGAGCGCGCGCATGTGACGGCCGACGATATCGAGGCCGCCAACGACCTCATCGACTTTATCGAGGCATGTCCCAGCATGTTCCATACGGCGGCGACCATTATGGCCGAGCTCGACGAGGCGGGCTTTACCTACCTGCCCGAGAACGCGGCGTGGGACATCGAGCCGGGCGGGCGTTATTACACGCAGCGCAATACCTCGAGCGTTATTGCCTTTAAGGTGGGCGAGGACCTGACCGCGACGTGGGGCGAGGACGGCGTTGCCGGTGACTATCATTTTCAGCTCACGGCGTCGCACAGCGATTCGCCGACGTTTAAGGTCAAGGCCGTGCCCGAGCTCGACGGCGCAGGCGAGACGCTGCGCCTGAACACCGAGGCCTACGGCGGCATGATCGACTACACCTGGTTCGACCGCCCGCTGGCGCTCGCGGGCCGCGTGTTGGTATGCGAAGGCGACCGTATTGAGAGCCGTCTGCTTGCCACCGAGCGCGAGGTCGCTATCATTCCGAGCCTTGCCATCCACATGAACCGCGGCGTTAACGAGGGCTTTGCTCCCAACCGAGCCGTCGACCTGTGCCCGCTCATCAGCGCTGGCGAGCTTAAGCAGGGCGACTTTGATGCTCTGATCGCCGACGAGCTGGACGTTGAGCCCGATCAGATTCTGGGCCGCGATCTGTTCCTGGTCAATCGTCAGGATGCGTGCATTTGGGGCTGGGCCGACGAGTTTATCTCGACGCCCAAGCTCGACGACCTGGCCTGCGCCTATACCTCGCTGCAGGCATTTTTGGGTGCCGAGAACGCGCACGACGTTTCGGTCTTTTGCTGCTTTGATAATGAGGAGGTTGGCTCCGAGACCAAGCAGGGCGCCATGTCGACGTTCTTGGCCGACGCGCTGCGCCGCATTAACGGATCGCTGGGCTTTGACGACGAGTCGTACCATCGCGCACTTGCTGCCTCGATGCTTGTAAGCTGCGACAACGCACATGCCGTGCACCCCAACCACGCCGAGAAGTGCGATGCCCGCAATCAGGTGGTGCTCAACGGCGGTATCGTCATCAAGGAAGCCGCCAACCAGCACTACTGCACCGATGCCTTTAGCCGCGCGGTGTTCCAGGCCATCTGCGATGACGCCGACGTGCCCACGCAGGCCTTCGCCAACAAGAGCGATATGGCCGGCGGCTCCACGCTCGGCAATCTGTCCAATATGCAGGCGAGCATGCATGCTGTGGACGTGGGCCTGCCGCAGCTTGCCATGCACTCGAGCTACGAGACCGGCGGCGTACGCGACGTGATGTACGCCATCCGCGCTCTCACCGCGTTCTACGAGCGCAACCTAACCATCAACGGCGCCGAAAGCGTGGAGCTCTAAATGCAAGCCGAAGACGAGAAGACCGAGGGCAGGTCTCAACTAATCGATCAGGGGTCGAAGCTGTTCGCCACCGCTTGCCATGAATCGGGAATCGACGTGTCCAACGCGTGGCCAGCGAGCGATGAAGAACTCAAGCGTAGCGCCTATTCGGACCATTATGGTAAGGAGATGGACTGGCTCTAATAGGCGAAACGTCGAAAACGCCAGATGAATGCCTGATATCACTTTGACAAAAGTATCGCAGGCAAAACCAACGTAATGGTGCAAACTAACCTGACCCCATTGCACCAAAAAGGGAGAATGCCGCAGGTCGGACAAAAGTCAGCGAGAGCCCGCCAGAGCGAGCAAGGTGACGTGAAAGAGGAGGGCATTGACCTTCTGGTCATGCCCGACGATTGAAAGGCAGATTGCCGCTCTGGCGGGCTCGCAGCGTCGAGGGGTTCCGGCGTTTGGCAAAACGCCGGAACAATCAGTGTTCGATCCAGCAGCGAAGCGTCTCGCCAGCTTGCAGGTGACGCAGATTCTCCGCGGCGATGTCGACCACGTTATTGAGCGTGGCTGCCAGGTGGAACCAGCCCGAGACGTGCGGCGTGATGAGCATGTTGGGCGCATCCCACAGGGGGTTTGTCGCAGGCAGTGGCTCGGGATCGGTGACGTCGACCGCGGCGCCGGCGAGATGTCCCGACTCCAGAGCGGCAACCAAGTCGTCGGCGACCACAAAATCGCCGCGGCCGCCGTTGGCAAAGAAGGCGCCCGGCTTCATCGCGGCGAAGAACTCGGCGTTCGCCAGGCCGCGGGTCTCGGGTGTGCTCGGCATAAAGGATGCGACGACATCGGCCTCGGCCAGGCGCTCAGACAGGGCATCCATGCCGTCCATGTCCTCAAATACAATGGGGTAGACGAGCGGATGGCGCTTGATGCCGCGGACGTGCGCGCCCATGTCGCGGCAGAGCGTGGCGAAGTGGCCGCCGATATCGCCCGCGCCCAGCACCAGCACATTGGCGTTTTTGAGCGAGGTGACCGGTCCCAAATCCTCCCAGCGATGCTCGCGCTGCAAGTCGTGATAGCCGGGCAGGTGCTTCATCATGGAAAGGACCATGGCAAACATGTGCTCGCTTACGGCCTGACCGTAGGCGCCGATCGAGCAAGACAGCTTGACGTCAGCCGGCACGGTGCCGGCAGCAAGGTAGTCGTCATAGCCGGCGGTCTGCAATTGCAACAGCTGGAGATGCTCGCATGCCGTGAGCATGTCAGGGTCGATGTTGCCCAGGATCACGTCGGCATCGGCGACCTGCTCGCGCGTGGCGGCGTCGGCGCTCGTGTAGATAAAGTCCTCGCCCGGAGCGCTCGACTCAAGAATTACGCGATGACGGTCGTTGACGGGCAGCAAAACCAGGATGTTCACAAGCAGTCCTCTCCGCTCGACCTGCCAAAAAGGGACAGGTTTATTTTGGCAGGTTATATCAGGCAAAACGCTAAAAAACGCCGGATGCAAGACGAGCGTGCCCGTCAGCATCCGGCGCATCCACGGCTACCAGCTCAGCAGCTCGTAACCGTCCTCGGTCACCACGAGCTGTACCTCGCACTGGGCCGAATCGCTGCCGTCCTTGGTGCGCACACACCAACCGTCACCCTTGCTAATCTTGATGTCGGGCGCTCCGGCATTGACCATGGGCTCGATGGTAAAGACCATGCCCGGGGCCATGATGGTGTCCACATCGGGTGCCTCGGTGGTAAAGCCCACAAACGGGTCCTCGTGGAACTCCTTGCCAATGCCGTGTCCGCCGTACTCGCGCACCACGCTAAAGCCGGCGTCCTCGACGGTCTTTTGCACGGCCTCGGCCATAACGGACAGCGGTAGCCATGGCTTGACGGCCGCCAGACCCGCCTCCACGCTGGCGCGGGTGACGTCGACCAGGCGTTGGCGCTCGGCCGAGACCTCGCCGATGCAGAACATGCGGCTCGAGTCGCTAAAGTAGCCGTCCAAGATCGTGGAGCAATCCACGTTGATGATGTCGCCTTCGTGCAGCACATCCGTATCGCAGGGGATACCGTGACAGACCACGTCGTTGATTGAGGTGCACACGCTCTTGGGATAGCCCTCGTAGTTGAGATCGGCCGGCGTGCCACCGTGCTCGACGGTGTAGTCGTAGATCATCTGGTCGATCTGGTTGGTGGTCATGCCTGCGGCGATATGCTCGCCTACGTAGTCGAGCACGCCCACGTTGATGGCAGCGGAGCGCTTGATGCCCTCGATGTCGGCGGGCGTCTTGTAGAGTGTGCGGGGCAGAACCTCCCAGCCCTCTTCCCACAAGCGCTCGAGGCGCTCATCAAAGGCACTGTGGCATTTCTTGTATTTTTTGCCGCTGCCGCACCAGCAAGCGTCGTTGCGGCCAGGCACGGGTCCTTTGTCATACATGGCTAACTTCCTTTCATCCGCAGCTAGTATAGCCCACCCATGCGTCCATAAAAGTTGCGGTGATATAGTTCCGATTAAAGCGGTTTAACAGCACAAATAGGAACTATATCACCGCAACTGATGGGGCGGGATGGCGGGTGCTAGCTGCTGCGTGGTTTTGCTAGTAGCTCACCTGGCAGGGGATGCCGAGGGCGCGCACGCGCGCGGCAATGGCGTCGAGCACCTCGGGCGCTGCTTTGGCAAGGCCGGCGACCGGTGTCTCGCGCGCCACCGTGTAGATGGTCGCCTCCTGCGGGCGAATACGCTCGAGCGCCGCGAGCCAAGGGCCGACGTATTCCTCGCCGGTGTTGTCGATGAGCTTGCCCTGATACTCGCCGGTCAAAAAGATCGTCTGGATAATGACATGACTGTCAAAGCTCGTGAACGTCTCGATCTGGTGCTCCACATCGTAGGGGCCAACGGGTTGATCGAGCAGCTGGATAAATGCCAAGTCGACCGTATCGAGCTTGAGGATATTGTCATCAACCATCATGAGCGCATCGTGTACATGGGGACGGTCGGCGCGTGTGCCGTTGGAAAGCACGGCAATCTTGGTGTTTGGGGCAAGCTCGTCGCGCAGCGCGACGGCGCCGGCGATGGCCTGCGGAAACTCCGGTGCGGCGGTGGGCTCGCCGTTGCCTGCGAAGGTGATCACATCGGGGAGCTCGCCCTCGGCTGCCATCTCGCACAGCTTTGCCTCGAGCGCGTCGAGTACCACGGTAGCTGTGTTGTACGGCTCGTGGCAGGGGCGCTCGGCGTTGAGGCCGTTTTCGCAGTAAATGCAGTCGAACGTGCAGATCTTGCCGCTGGCCGGCATCATGTTGACGCCGAGCGAGAGACCAAGGCGACGGCTGCGAACGGGCCCAAAGATGGGGCTGGCATTCAAAAACGTAGACATAGGCATATGCTCCTCAAGACAATTGTGCCTAAGCATAGCATCGGCTCCAAAGCAAGGTGCGGGCTCTTGCTTTACAAGTTTCGTTTTTTCACGTCGCTCATTATGCCGTGCCATGAAAAGCCTTGGGTCGGGTACAGTTAATCTGTTAACAAGCTGTAAGGCAATGCGGGTCCATCTAGCCGTACTGACGTGCAACTGGATGGGCGTTGACGATGGGAACACAGTATGGATTTTACGGTCGAGAATGCGGGCACTACGATCGCCTGCCGCGAGTATGCCGGCCCGGTTGTATCGTCCGATGCACCCGCCTTGGTGTGCGTGCACGGCGCCTGCGTCGACGGTGTCTTTTTTGACGGTATCGCCCGCGAGCTCGCCTGCGACTATCGCGTCATTGCCTACGACCGCCGCGGTTGCGGCGAGAGTGGCGACGCTGCAGACGGACGCTACGACCTCGCCGCCCAAGCCGCCGACCTGCAAGCTGTTATCGAGCATATTGGCGCTCCGGTAAACGTGCTCGCGCACAGTGCCGGTACGCTGGTGGCCCTGGAGCTTCTCCGTGCAAACCCCGCCATAATCTCGCGTGCGATTCTGCATGAACCCGCCGTGACGGATGAGGGTGCCGGTCTGGGCGCGGCCCCGGTTTTGCTCGAGATGATCGCCGCAGGAAAGGTCTCCAGGGCATTACGGGCCTTCCTGGGCGCCATCGGCGATTCGGACCCTGAGGCCCCCAAGTTAACCGAGGCAGAAGCCAAGCATGCCCTGCGCAACGGCCGCAGTTTCATGGCGAACGAATACGGGATTACTATGACCTGCGTTCCCGATTGGGATAGCGTTCGCGCGTCGAAAACGGTGGCCGCCGTGCTTTTGGGCGAGCTTTCGATTGGCACGCCCCGCGAGGCGGGTACGAGGATGGCGGCTGAGCTTTTGGATTGCCCCCTCGTAACGATTCCCGGCGCGCACAACGGCCTGCGCGATCGCCCGGCAGCGGCTGCCCAGACTGTCCGTGGCATCCTGGGGTTCTAGCAGCTGCAAAAAAACAAAACAGGCTTCATCCGCAAACGTTTCGGCCGTGTTAACAAACGTGCTCAAAACCTCACGCCTGCGGCTTCAATCGCGCCGTCTGCCAACTCATGGTTGATTTCCGATCTCAGCCGAACACATTAGGCGGACAGGCCGTTCCCGCA
>JAUUSS010000186.1 GCA_030841765.1 Collinsella aerofaciens
CAGACGGCAAGGCGCCCGGCGAGCATTAACTACTCGCCGGGCGCCTTGGTTAGGAGACTCTGAAGTTGAGTGTCTCAGCTTCCTTAGGAAAGGTCCTCACCATTAGAAGCAATAACTTTCTTGTACCAGTCGAAGCTCTTCTTTTTGGAACGCTTGAGGGTACCGTTGCCGGCGTCGTCGCGATCCACATAGATAAAGCCGTAGCGCTTGGACATCTCGCCCGTACCGGCGGATACCAGGTCGATCGGGTCCCAGGTGGTGTAGCCCAGCAGGTCAACGCCGTCCTCGGTCACCGCATCGCGCATCGCGGCGATATGCTGGCGCAGGTAGTCGATACGGTAGTCGTCGTTGATGGAACCATCCTCCTCGACAACATCCTTGGCGCCCAGGCCGTTCTCAACCACAAACAGCGGCTTCTGATAACGGTCGTACAGGTCGTTGAGCGTAATGCGGAAGCCCAGTGGATCGATGGCCCAGCCCCACTGGCTCTCCTGCAGGTAGGGGTTCTTGGCGCCGGCGAAGGCGTTACCCTGGGTGCGCTCGACATCGGGGTTATTGGCACCGGCGGAGCAACGGGTGCTGTAATAGCTAAAGCTGATGAAGTCGACGGTGTTAGTGGCCAGGATCTCGCGGTCCTCGTCCGTCATGCCCACATCGATGCCTAGACGCTCGAGCTTCTTGACGGCATAGGCCGGGTAGTAGCCACGGCTCTGAACGTCGACGAAGAAGTAGTTGTCCTGATTGTCGAGCTGCGCCTGGCGCACATCGCCCGGGCGGCAGCTGTAGGGGTAGTAGCTACCTGCGGCGAGCATGCAGCCGATCTTGACCTCGGGGTCGATCTCGTGGGCAATCTTGGTTGCCCAAGCGCTGGCGACGAGCTCGTTGTGGGCGGCCAGGTACTCGACGGCCTCCTTGTTCTCGCCTTCCTCAAAGACCAGACCGGCACCCATAAACGGCAGGTGCAGAATCATATTGATCTCGTTGAAGGTGAGCCAGTACTTCACCAGGCCCTTGTAGCGGGTGAAGATCGTGGTCGCGAGGTTCTTGTAGAAGTCGATGAGCTTGCGGTTGCGCCAGCCGCCGTACTCCTTGATGAGGTGGATCGGGCAGTCGAAGTGCGTGATGGTCACGAGCGGCTCGATGCCGTGCTTCTGACACTCGCGGAACACGTCCTCGTAGAAGGCCAGGCCAGCCTCGTTGGGCTCGGTCTCGTCGCCGTTGGGGAAGATGCGGGTCCACGCCAGGCTCATGCGGAAGGTCTTAAAGCCCATCTCGGCAAAGAGGGCGATGTCCTCCTTGTAATGGTGATAGAAATCGATGCTGGTCTGCGCGGGATAGTAATAGCCGTCCTCGAAGTCGAGCATTTTACGCTGGCCGGAGACCACCGCATAGCGCTCGGGGCCGTGCGGAGCCACGTCCACGTTGGCAAGGCCGCGGCCGTCCACGTTATAGGCGCCCTCGCACTGGTTGGCAGCTGTCGCGCCGCCCCACAGGAAGTCATTGCGGAAAGCCATGTATCAATCCCTTCGCACGCTGTTTGTCGTGGTTTCAGTATCCCCGCAAATAGGGCCTCGCTCAACGACAGCGACGCAGGCCGATACTTCTTTTCGCACGCAGGTGCTCGACAGCCGCCCCGTCTGACACTTTTTGATACCCGCCTGCCAATCACCACAAAGGGGACAGGCACCTTTGTGGCGGTTGGGGGCGGTTTGTCTCGATCTGTAACAGGT
>JAUUSS010000082.1 GCA_030841765.1 Collinsella aerofaciens
TGCGGGAACGGCCTGTCCGCCTAATGTGTTCGGCTGAGATCGGAAATCAACCATGCGGAGTAACCGATTGTCAATATGACAAAGGGACTGCCCCTTTGTCATATTCCTACAGCTGCCAGTCCGCCGCCTCCTTTTGCAGCGCAACCATGCGGGCGAATTCTCCACCTGCCGCCTTGAGCTGCGCCGGGGTGCCCTGTTCGGCAACCACTCCATTCTTGAGCACAACGATTTTGTCGGCATTTTCCACTGTACGCATACGGTGGGCAATAACGATAACCGTCTTACCTGCAAGCAGACGGGAGAGTGCCTGCTGTACCACGGTCTCGTTCTCCACATCCAAGCTTGCCGTCGCCTCGTCCAACAGCACGATGGGTGCGTCTTTGAGCAGCGCGCGGGCGATGGAGATGCGCTGGCGCTCGCCACCGGACAGCTTGGAGCCGTTCTCGCCGATCATGGTGTCGTAGCCCTGCGGCATGCGGCACACAAACTCGTCGCAGTTGGCGGCACGCGCGGCCGCAAGCACTTCCTCATCGGTGGCATCACGACGCCCGAGGCGGATGTTTCCCATCACCGTGTCGTCAAAGAGCAGCACGTCTTGGAACACGATAGCGTAGTCGCGCAGGAGTACCTCGGGATCGACGCCCGCAACATCCACACCGCCCACGGTAACCTTGCCCGCAGTGGCATCCCAAAAGCGCGCGGCCAGGCGGCTCACCGTAGACTTACCGGAACCCGAAGGACCGACCAGCGCCGTAACTTCGCCTTCCTTGGCGGTAAAGCTCACATCGGTAAGAACTTTCTCGCCGGCGCGGCCGTCCTCGCCCGCACCATAGCCAAATGCCACGTGATCGAACACCACATCGTGGCCCGCGGGCTCAAATTTCTCGCTGCCCCGCGCCACAGGCTCTTCCATGATGGAACGCATGCGCTTGGCAGACGACTCGGCGGCAAACAGCTCGGACATTAACATTAACGCCTGGTCAAAGGGCGCATAGATACGGCTCACCATAAGCAAGAAGGCAAACATCACCAAAAAGTCGACCCGCCCCGAGGCAACCATCGCGGCACCCGTTACCAGCGTGGAAGCGACCCCCAGACGCAAAATGACAAAGGCAGAGTTGACCAAAAGCCCGTTAACGAGTTCTCCCTTAGTGGTCTCGCGCTCCTCGTCATCGATCACGGCACCGAGTCCCTCAAGATAATAGGCCTCCTGGTTGGTAGCGCGGATCTCGCGCACACAATCGAGCGTCTCCTGGATCGCCTCGGTGACTTTGACCTTCTCGGCGCGAACACGGTCGAACACCGGGACCATGGGGCCGCGCGTCAAATACAGCACGGCAAAGGCCACGGGAACGCTCCAGAACGCCGTGATCGCCAACTGCCAGCAAAAGAACAGCGATGCTGCGAACACAATAGCGCTTGCGATAATGGCGCCCCAAAGCTCTCCCAACACGTGGCTGTAGGCATGTTCCATGGTCTGGACATCGCCCATGATGGTCTCGGTTAAATCGGCCAGATCACGACGACCGAAAAACGACAGCGGCAGTTTGCGCAAGCGTTCGGCGATCTCCATACGCTGCTTGCCGCACTCCTCGTAAAAGATGCAGTAGGTGTAGTAATACTGTTGCCAGTTAGAGGCAAAGAGCAACACGAAAAAGACCAGGAGGCCGCCCACGATCGGCAGGGCATCCGGCAGGTCAGCGCCAGTGGCGAGATGTTCGACAAAACCGGCCATGACCAGGAATAAAAAGCCCATGCCGGCCATGGTAATAAGATTGGTGAGCGTGGTCCAGAAAATGCCGCGCTTTACGCCGGCGACGCCTTTATCGGATAGGAAATACTTCTTTTGGAATGAGGCGAACATTTAGGCCTCGCCTCCCTTCGTGACGGCGGCATCCGCGGTCGCTGCAGTGATTTTCCAGCTCGCGGCCTGTTCGTATTCGGCCCACATCTTGGCATACAAACCCTCTTGGGACAGCAACTCGGCATGAGTACCCGACTCCTGCACCCTGCCCTGGTTGAGCACCACGATTTGATCTGCGCCCACTACAGTCGAGAGTCGATGAGCAATCATAATGACCGTGCGACCCGCCGCCAGCTTGCTAAAGGCGCGCTGGATGAGCGCCTCGTTCTCGGGGTCGGCAAACGCCGTGGCCTCATCGAGCACCACGATAGGCGCGTCTTTAAGGATCGCGCGGGCGAGCGCCACGCGCTGGACCTCGCCGCCCGAAAGATATGCTCCGCCGGCACCGAGCATGGTATTGATGCCCTGCGGGAGCTTGGCCACAATGTCGTCGCACTGAGCTGCGGAGAGGGCCGCACGCACTTCGTCGTCAGTGGCCGTAGGCTTGGAGGCGCGCACATTATCGGCAAGTGTTTGCCGGAACAGCTGGTTAGTCTGGAACACGAAAGCGACCTGGTCCATAAGCTCGTGCGGATCCATATCGCAAACGTCCACACCGCCTACAAGCACTCGGCCCGAAGAGACATCCCAAAAACGAGGAATCAGGCTTGCGCAGGTTGACTTGCCGCCGCCCGAAGGACCCACTAGGGCGAGGGTGCTACCAGCGGGAACACTGAAACTTACATGGCTAACGGCAGGTGCTTCGGCACCCTCGTACGTAAAGCTTACGTCCTCAAATCGCACTTCGCCGCCGGCAGGGTGCTTGAGTTGGGCGGGCACGGAGAGCTGCTTGGAATCCATGATACTTCGAATACGAGCCAGCGAATCGGCACTCATCTGAGAGGCCTCGCCCACAAACATGAGCTTGGTCAGGGCCGTCGGTACCACGGCCGAAAATATCGCGTAAAACGTGAAGTTGGCCATAAAATGTGCGAAGTCCGTCTCGCCCGGCGCCAACAGCAACGCCACGGGCAACAGGAATGCCACAAGACCATTGAGCGCGGTAAGGTTGAGTACCTGCGGACCTCGGCAGAACGTGCCCGCATAGTTTTGTGCCATGTCGGCGTATTCGGCGATCGCATCGTGGAAAGCCTTAAAGGAGTAGACCGTCTGCTGAAACACCTTGACCACGGGAATACCGCGTACGTATTCGGTGCCGGTCTTGTTCATCTTGACCAGCGCTCCCATGTAGGCCTTCATGAACTCGGCGCCTTTGCCGCTCATCATGGTGGCCATGGCGCCAAACGAAATGGCCACCGAGATGAGGCATGCCGCGCCCAAGCGCCAATCGAGGGCGAAAAGCAATACGAGCAGGC
Organism: Collinsella aerofaciens; assembly: GCA_030841765.1. Lineage (GTDB taxonomy): Bacteria > Actinomycetota > Coriobacteriia > Coriobacteriales > Coriobacteriaceae > Collinsella > Collinsella aerofaciens_AV. Next base: position 3,220 of record JAUUSS010000082.1, read on the forward strand.
CCACGACCATGGCGGCGGCGCCTGCGATATCGGGCAGCATGTGTGCGAGCAAAGTCTCGGTGGAGGCGGCACATCCGTCTACAACACGACGCAGCTCACCGGTGGCGTGCGTGTCAAAGTAGCCAAGCGGCAGCTTAAGCAGGTGCTCGCTCGTAGTCTTGCGGATATTGGACGCACAGCGAAACGCGGACAGATGCGTGCACATGAGCCCCACGAAATAAGCTACGATGCTTGCCAGGGCAAAACCCACGGCCCACCAGCCATACATCGCGATGTCGCAGGCTTCGCTCCAGTTAGGCGCCACGGCGATCAGATCGCGCGCGACAAGCCAAATGCACACGTACGGGCCAAAGCTCAGCAGCTGCGAGAGCGCCGAGAGCGCCATGCCCAAATACGTTAGGAATTTGCGGTCACCGGCATACGCGAGCAACTCGCCGATGCCTCCACCTTCCCTTTTTGATCCCTTTGCCATGAGATTCCTTTCTAACGGCTTGAGAGTTAACCGTTCTCAACTTATCATTGATATGTTAGCCAAGGCACACAATCGAGCCAGGCGTGGACGTTTTCGCAAAGGAAGGGGACGCTTTTGAAAATGCATCGGGCTGCGACCGACATAACTGAGCTCTACGCACCACAGTTTGAGCAGTTTGGCCTGGAGCTTTCCGGCAAGGGCGCTGTCTTTACCGGCGAGGTGGCAAACGATCGGGCGCACGGACGCGCATGGATCATGCCTCTCTCCCCTGCCTGCATTGTCATGGAGCATTTCATCACCCCGACGCACGATATGTACCTGGCCGAATACACACCCGAGCCGTACGCCTGCGTGAGCGAAGTCAGCGCGCCCACACTTACATGCATGCCCGAGACTGGCATAACGCCCGCGAACCTCAAACCATCGCATGGACCGTGGCCAAACAATGCCGTTTGCAGCTTTATCCAAGATAGCTGTGGCGAGGAATTAAGCCCGCTGTTTGCGGGGGAACTTTATCACTCGCGCTCGGTGCTCTTTTTGCCTGGATATTTTGACGAACTGGAGCACCGCTATCCCACCGAGTTCGCGGGAATCTTTGAGGCGTTTGCCGAGCCATGGCACGAGGAAGCGACGTCTGCCATCTATCACACGCTGCGCCGGATTAACGAGGACCGTGCCCAAACCGTAGGCGGACACGTCTATATGCAGGGCATCGTGGAGACCATGGTCGCGGAGCTCGCCTGTTCGCGCGCGGCCCACAAGCAGGCGCGGCAGGCGGCAGACACACGCGTCAGCATAACCATGGCCGAAGAAGCAACGGCAATGATTGAGCGCACGCTCGACAAAGGCAGACATGTGGGTATCAACGAGGTGGCCGAGAGGCTCTACACAAGCCGCTCCAAACTATGCGCCACCTTTAAGGCCCAAACCGGCGAGTCCCTGGGCGCCTACATTCGCAGACGCCGTATGGAGCGAGCGCAGGACCTTTTGGCAGATAGCGCGCTCACGATAGCGCAGGTGGCAGAGCGTCTAGGCTACCCTCAGCAGGCCGCCTTCGCCCAAGCCTTCAAGCAATACACCGGCATGACACCCACGGCTTGGCGAAGCAAGCATCGCTAAGGCCCAAGCTCCCTGGCCGTAACGGAGCGATTAATTAGCCGCCGCCCGTCAGCTCACCCGGGATCTAAACGTCAAGATGCGCACAATCAAGCGCCTTTTTGATAAGAGGGACAGATCGATCAGCCAAATACAACGGAATGTTGAGCACCCCGTCGTCGAGCTTTAGGTTCTTAAGTGAGTAGCGGACCCTCAATGGAGTCGTCTCCGCATGCTTGTCGGCATAGTACTTAAGGCTCTTGGAATGAACGACCTCTCCCGATTTGACCTCGACGGGAACGATTTCGTTTCCGACCTGAATCAAAAAATCGACTTCGTGCTTCGGCTTCTCGTTTGTCCAATAACGCGGAGCAGCATCTAACTGTGAAAGTAATGCCTGAAGCACATAGTTCTCGGCGAACGAACCTTTGAACTCCGAAAATAGCGCATCCGAGATGGCAAAAGCGGACGCATCCAGCCTTGCCATGCGGCGCAGCAAGCCGACATCAAGACAGTAGACTTTAAATGCCTTGAGGTCATCGTACGCAGAGAGCGGCACACCACCGGCAGCATTAAGGCGAACCGCCGTGATGAGCCCAGCATCGGCAAGCCATTCCAGAGCATCCTCGTATTCTCGAGCACGAGCCCCCTCGCGCACCGCACCCCAAACGAACTTTTTGTTCTCGCGCGCCAACTGAGCTGGAATCGAGTTCCATATTTGCGAAAGCTTGGCGAACTGCGCACGGCCACCATGCTTGGCAAAATCGCGCTCGTAGGAATCCAAGAGATCAGACAACACCTTATCGACCTGAACGATATCGCCCGTCTCCACCCACCGGCCAAGAGCCTCTGGCATGCCGCCGCATGCAAAATAACGACGAAGATGCTCGACGAGACGGACATGGAAGAAATCGGGCACTGTCTCGATCTGATCCAGGCCGCCAAGGTATTCGTCGTAGTTTGCAGCGCCCTCGGCTTTCAGAAACTCGGAAAAGCTCATGGGGCGCATCTCCATGAACTCGACCTTTCCCACCGGAAAAGCGCTGGTCTCACGGGACAAGCGAACGCCCAACAAAGACCCTGCGCATGCGACGTGATACTCGGGGGCCTCGTCACAGAAGTATTTAAGGGCGCCGACTGCAGAAGGACAATCCTGGATCTCATCAATAATAAGCAGCGTTTCGCCGGGCTCGATAGGCTGTCCAAGTGCCAGGGAAAGATTTGAGATGATCCGTCGAGGATCGCGCGTACCTTCGAAAAACTGAGCGTACTCGCTCTGTACCCCAGGTGACGGCTCCTCGAGCGTCAGATACACAAAATTGCGGTACGAGGTTCGACCGAACTCCTTAAGCGCCCACGTCTTTCCAACCTGGCGCGCCCCCTTAAGGATAAGCGGCTTACGATATTCTGACGCTTTCCAAGCGTTAAGCTTGGCAATGATATCTCGCTGCATGGCCGAACCTCCCGCAAAGAATCTTCCGTAAACGTGATATTTCCCACATTTTACCCTAGGTAAAACGTGACATTTATCACATTTACGGAAGTTTTAAGCTCATTTCGCCACACTTTCATCACATTCAAAAGGCGGAGGCGCATTTTGCGCCTCCGTCACCATCTTTCCTATCAGCCCGCCTGACCCGAACGGCCGAGTCGTCACGGAACCGAGGGGCCGAGCGCAGGGCCTTGCCTCTCAATGAGTTCCGCACGAACAGGAGGCGCCAGTGGCGCCTCCGTCGTGAGTCAGGACTGTCCGAAATTGAGAGGCAAGGCCCTGCGCCCGGCCCCTCGGTTCCCGCTTACGAGAGCGACGTTCTCAGCAACTCGTTGAAGAGCTTCGGGTTGCCCTTGCCGCGGCTCGCCTTCATGCACTGGCCCACCAAAAAGCCGATGACCTTCTGGTTGCCGTCACGATACTGCTGCGCCTGCTCGGCACAGTTTGCCAGCACCTCGTCCACAATCGGCTGCAGCGCACCGGCATCGCTCACCTGACGCATACCACGCTCGTCGACGATCTTGTTGGGGTCGTCGCCGGTCTGGGCCATGGCCTCAAAGACCTCGTGCGCCTGGTTGGAGCTGATAGCATCGGTCGCCAGCAGCTTAGCCAGCGCCGCAACCTGAGCCGGCGCGATACCGGACTCGGTCAGCGACACGCCCGCGCCCTTAAGATAGGCGATCATCTCGTTCACCAGCAAGTTTGCAACCGTCTGGGCCTCCTTGCCAGCCATACCGGCAGCGGCGGCCTCAAAAAACTCGGCAAACTCGGGGTCGCCGGCAATCTGCTCGGCGTCGGCCGCCTTAATGCCAAAGTCGGCCTCAAAACGGACGCGCTTGGCATCGGGCAGCTCGGGGATCTCGCCACGGCAGCGGTCGATGAACTCGTCGTCCAGATCGAACGGCGCCAGATCGGGGTCGGGGAACAGACGATAGTCGTCTGCCGTTTCCTTCACACGCATGACCACGGTGCGCTTGCGACTGGGCTCCCAGTGGCGGGTCTCCTGATAGATGATGCCGCCCTCCTCGAGCACCTCGGCCTGGCGGCAGATCTCGTAGGCAAGGCCATCGTGCAGGCTCTTAAACGAGTTGAGGTTCTTGAGCTCGGTCTTGGTGCCCAACTTGGTCTCGCCGCGGCGGCGCAGCGACACGTTGCCGTCGCAGCGCATGGAACCCTTCTCCATGGAGCAGTCCGAAATGCCCAGCGTCACAAAGATGCGACGGAGCTTCTCCATAAACAGACGCGCTTCCTCGGGCGTGCGCAAGTCGGGCTCGGTGACGAGCTCGATCAGCGGCGTGCCGCAGCGGTTGTAGTCGACGAGCGACTCGGCCGCGGCGGTAATGCGGCCCTCGGCACCGCCCACGTGCACCATCTTGGCGGCGTCCTCCTCCATGTGGATGCGCAGGATGCGGATGGGCACCGTGTAGGAACCGTCCTCGCGACGCTCGGGCATCTGCAGGTTGGACGCGTCATAGCTGGCCAGGTGGCCGGCGCGCTGGTTGCCTTCGCGCATGGTCGACGTCATGGACGTGGACAGGCCCTCGGCGTTGGCCGAGGCGCTCGCCAGGCTCTGGGCCTCGGCCTCGCCAAACGCGCAGTCGGGGCGCTCGGCGGCACCGCGACCGGTCACGTCCAGGTCCAGGTGACCGTACATGGCAAAGGCGACCGGACCCTGCGTGGTCTGGAAGTTCTTGGCCATATCGGGATAGAAGTAGTGCTTGCGGTAGAACATCGAGTGGCGCTGGATCTCGCAGTTGGTGGCAAGGCCGGCCTTGACGATGCTCTCGATGGCGCGCTTGTTAGGCACCGGCAGGGCGCCGGGCAAGCCCAGGCACACCGGACACACGTTGGCGTTGGGCTCGTCATCGTGGCTGAGCTTACAGTTGCAGAACATCTTGGTGTCGAGTGCGGTGAGCTCGGTATGGATCTCCAGGCCGATCACGGCCTCCCAATCCTGCAGGACCTCGGAAAGCTCCTTCATTACAGCTCGCCTCCCTTCCCGGCAAAATCGGGCGCGACGGAAAGCGCGGGCGCGCCCGTGGCGGCATCGGCAAAGCCGCGCTCCAGGGCGCGGGCAAACGTGAGCAGCTGACGGTCCTTAAAGGCAGGCCCCACCAGCTGGGCAGAAACGGGCAGCTGAGTATCCTCGCCCAGACCCAGCGGCACCGAGATACCACCGTTGCCGCAAATGTTGAGCGAGATGGTGTACAGGTCGGAGAGGTACATCTGCGTGGGGTCGCTGATCTCGCCAAACTTAAAGGCCGTGCGCGGCGAGGCGGGCATGAGGATGGTGTCCACCTTGGCATACGCGGCGTCGTAGTCCTGCGTGATGAGCGTGCGGGCCTTTTGCGCAGCGTAGTAGTACTTGTCGTACACGCCCGAGCTCAGCAGGTAGGCGCCGAGCATCTGACGGCGCTTGGCCTCGGCGCCAAAGCCGTGGGCGCGCGACAGCGAGCTCTGGTCGGACAGGTTGGCGCAGCCCTCCTCCTGGTAGCCGTAGCGAATGCCGTCGAAGCGCGCCAGGTTGGAGAACGCCTCGGCCGGACCGATGACGTAGTAGGCGGCGATAGCGGCGTCTAGGTGCGGCAGGTCGACCTCGACCAGCTCGGCACCCTGGTTCTGCAGCTCCTGGGCGGCGCGCTGGACAGCAGTCTTGACCTCGGGCGTCAGGCCCTCGGCCTCCATAAACGCAGGGATAATGCCCACGCGCTTGCCCTCGATGCTGTCGTTGAGATGCTCAGTAAAGTCGACGGCGCAATCCTGGCTGGTGCAGTCGTACGGATCGCGGCCCGCGCCGGTAAGCGCGTTCATGGCCAGCGCGACATCCTCGACCGTGCGGCCAAAGGGTCCCACCTGGTCGAGCGACGAGCCAAAGGCAACCACGCCGTAACGGCTCACGGCGCCGTACGTGGGCTTAAAGCCCACCACGCCGCACAGCGACGCCGGCTGGCGAATGGAGCCGCCGGTGTCCGAGCCCAGCGAGAGCACGACCTCGCCCGCGGCGACGGCGGCGGCGGAGCCGCCCGAGGAGCCGCCGGGCACGCGCTCGGTATCCCAGGGGTTGTTGGTGCGGTGGAACGCCGAGCTCTCGGTGGAGCTGCCAAAGGCAAACTCGTCCATGTTGGCCTTGCCCATGGGCAGGCAGCCGGCATCGAGCATGCGCTGGACGCAGGTGGCGGTGTAGACGCTCTGGTAGTTCTCGAGCATGCGGGAAGCGCAGGTGGTGCGCGTGCCCACAAGGTTCATGTTGTCCTTGATGGCCAGCGGCACGCCCGCGAGCGGAGGCAGCGGCTTGCCTGCGGCACGGTCGGCATCCACGCGCGCAGCGGCCTCGAGCGCAAGCTCGGGCGCCACCTGCAGGAATGCCTGGACCCCGCCTTCGCACGCCTCGATGGCGACAAGGGAGGCCTGGGCCACCTCGGTAGCGGTAAAGTCGCCGGCGGCAACGCCCGCGGCGATCTGGGCGGCGGTAAGGGAATCGAAGCTCTGCGCCATTACTCGCTCTCCCCCTCTCCCAAAATGGACGGCACGCGGAAGTAGCGGTCGCGCGCGCTGCCGGCGTTTTCAAGCGCGACGTCGAGCGGCAGATCGCGCTCGGGCTCGCGCAGGTCATCGCCCATCACGTTGGACAGGCTTCCGATAGGATGGAACGTGGGCTCCACGTCGGGCAAGTCATATTGCAAGACGGGCTCGAGCATCTGGACGGCGTCGTTCATGTAGGACGTCATCTGGGTGAGCTCGTCATCGGTCAGTGCGATCTTTGCGTACTCGGCGATGCCGCGCACGTCTTTCTCGCTGAGTGCCATAGGCGCTCCCTTCCGCATAACAGATAAACCGCTCTAGTATACAAGGCAACGCCGCTTGGAGCAGGTGCTTTACCCAAATGCAGCGAAAACGTAACGAGGACGGCGAACGCGGTCCGGCAGCTCTGCAGCGAAAACCGCATAGCTCACAACACAAACCATCACAACATTCGACGCTTATCGCCAAAATCGAAATTTTCATCGAATGTTGTGATGGTTTGGAACCCCCGACCACCACAAAGGTGCCTGTCCCCATTGTGGTGGTTCTGGAGAATGTCTTATGCCGAGGCCTTGGCCTTGCGGCGCTTGCGGACCGCGTGGACCACGATGTCCAGCAGCAACAGCACAATGGCTACGACCACGATGAGCACGGCAAACTCGCGCTTGCCCCAGTGGCGACCGGCCAGCGACTTTTGCTTGTCGACGTCCTTCTTGTTGTACTTGGTGCGCACGCAGTGCACCAGCAGGCGATGGTCGTTTACGCCGTAGG
>JAUUSS010000083.1 GCA_030841765.1 Collinsella aerofaciens
GCAGCCCCACCCCAGCGAAACCAGGGAAATGTCTCAATCTGTAACAGGTACTGGGTTATTGGGCCCCCTGATGTTACAGATCGAGACAAAACCTCTCAGCGCCCATACCACTGACGTCTCCACTCCTCAGCCAAATCGGGCCGTCGCGGAATACCCGCTAACCTCATCTTCTCAACCAGCTTCCCCGGGTTCTTGAGTTCATCAAACGTAAACCGAAGCACCTTGTGCCCGAGCATCGTCAGATGGGACTCTCGCTGACGTTCTGCCACGAATGGGTCGACCGACCCCCGATCCCCACCATCCTGCAGGGTATACTTTCCCTTCCCGTCGAGCTCGCCGATGACACATGTCCCATCCTCGAGCCTCCAGAAATAATCAACCCGAAACACCTGGCTCGAATCGAGCGGATCGCGAAACTCCACCTGCAGCTCCGGAACCGGAAAGCCGTACGCAATAAAGAACGCTCGGAACCGAGACTCGCCGCCGTTTTCGGACAGCCCGTCCGCATACGACGCAATCACCTGTGCCCTGCGATACCCTCGCCTGCCCTCGCAATCGGCGCGGAGGCGCTCGCACAAATCCCAACGTGGTACGCCTTTCGCCCGCAGTGCAGAATCGGCAATCGCCAACCCGTACGAAAACGGCGCACGCAGTAAGCAATCCTCCACCGTGCGCCAAAACGACGTCACCTGCACGCCGTCGGCTTGTTCAAGTGCACCCGCCGCCTGCGGACGCAACAGCCGACATCCTGCACTCAGCGGCACCGAGCAACCCGTCTTAACAAGATATCGTGGCCCGAGCAGATCATTCGGCACCTCCAGACCCCACAAAAGCGCCGCGTCATAGCCCCAAAACGCCCAATCGGGATGAAACTCCGCAAGCCCTTTGATAGTCCTCAGCGCTCGCTCCGCCGGCGTCAATGCATCCCAATCATGCTGAAAACAGAACAGGTACGGCTCGGGCTCCGCGATATCGTCGGTTCCAACATGGCGTCGTAGCCACATGAGCTCGGCATTGTCATGCGTTGCGAGCAGTGCACCTTGCTCGGTCGCCTCCGTGAGCCGCGCGAGCATCCTGTTCCGCGCCAAGGTGTTACGTGCTGCATGCTTGTGTTTAAAAACGGTATTAGACACTTCCATCACCACCACATCGGACAAATGGACCATTGTCACCGCTGCCACTGTCGGCAAACGCCTCGATCTGTAACAGGAAGACCGATTTTTGACCGCTAGATGTTACAGAACAAGATCTTTCGGCAGCCGCCAACCTTTGTCTCAATCTGTAACAGGTAGGTCGAATTTGGGCCTGTAGATGTTACAGATTGAGACATTCCCCCAACCAGGTGCCAAACGTCTCGGTCTGTAACAGTTAGACGTTCTCCAGGCCCCCAAACGTTACAGATTTAGACAAACCAGCGGCACCCAAGCGTTCGTCTCGATCTGTAACAGGTAGACCGGTTTTTTGTCCCTAAACGTTACAGATTGAGACAAAGTCAGGGGCAGCAGAGCGACACCAGTAACATCCCCTACTCCCACTCCTGCTCGTAGATGTTGAGCGACTTTACGTACCGCCCCTGGGCGCCCATGATGTCGCGGACCAGACGCAAGAAGAAACTGATGCACGAGGTGTCAAAGCCATCCTGCAGGTCCTCCGGATGCACCGCACCCGGTCCATCGACCGCCGTGTCACTCAGGCGTGCGATGTCATACAGATAGAGTTGTCCCGCCGTCAGCCAGACATCGTCGACGCAGGCGAGGCGCACCGCAATCGCTCCGTCGCTCCAATGCTCCTTTTGCACGATATGCGGGTCGTAGACATCAAAGCGACAGTCGGTGCGCGTGTCCTTCAGCGCGACCATACCAGTCGCAGGATCCTTGTCCAAAATGCCAAAGCGCGAGAAATACTGCGTGTCGCGTACCTGCTCGAGCCGCTTGAGCGAGACAGGCGAAAGCGATGCCGGCGGCTCGTCAACATACAGCTCGAGCAGCGTCTTGCCATGGCGATAGGGGCGCTCGAAGAGCAGCCAATCGGTAAACGCCATGTTATAGGCCATGATTTCTTTTTGCGAGGGCTCGGCGTAATAGCTGAGCCACGGGTCGACAATGATCTCGAACTGCTCGCGCGCCGGCTCTAGGAATTGAAACTTCCGCAGCATCCAAAAATGGGCCATATCGGCAATATCGTTGCCGACAGCTTCGACCAGCTGCGCTCGGTCAAAAACATGATCAGTCATGGCATCCTCCTCAAACTGATGGACCTCAATTTGAGCTTACGAGGAGGGCGGACGACCGTGGCCAGCACGGGCAAAATGGGCCTCCGGCTGCAAACCAGATGCTGACCAAACACTTGGCGGAACACTTGACCGAATATGTGCACCGCAAAGAAACCGCAGGTAGATATAGACAGCTAGCCCGCCATTTTGAGCCAAGTACCCGTTACCACCACAGAAACAGCAGAGCACCACAGCCCAAGAAGTCGACGAATGAACACCCACACGTCGACAAACGAACAGGCACCCCGCAAAGAGTGTCCCAGACTGCCGGCAAAAAGGAACGTCCCCAGCTGCCGGCACTTGGGAACGTTCCTTTTGGGCCAGCCGTTGGGGACAGCCTTTGTCGATTCAGTTGTGGACAGTCGCCTTACAGCGCCAGCGCGTCGGCGACTTCGGCAGCGCAGGCCAGGGCGTCGGCCATAGCGTTCACCACGAGCGAGCTGCCGTTGCGAGCGTCACCCGCCACATACACCGGCGCGGCATCCGCGGCGACGCCGTCGACACGGGCCGCGAGGTGCGAGCCCTCGACAGCCATCACGGGCAGCGGACGGCCAGCGGTGGCGACAGGCACGCGAACAGCGTCGAACACGCCATGCTCGGGACCGGTAAAGCCGCAGGCGATGAGCACCAGCTGCGCCGGCACCTCGTGCTCGGAGCCTACAATGCGCTCTGGCTTTCCTGCCGACCAGTCCAGATCGACCACGCGCAGACCCGCGGCCGCACCCTTCTTGTCCAACAGCACCTCGAGCGTATCCACGCCCCAGGCACGCATCTCGCCGCCCATGGCAGCGATAGCCTCCTGCTGGCCATAGTCGGTCTTCTTCACATTGGGCCACTGCGGCCAGGGGTTGCTCGCCGCGCGCTTATCGGGCGCGGCCGGCAAGAACTCAAACTGGCGCACGCTGCGCGCACCCTGGCGCACCGCGGTACCCACGCAGTCGTTGCCGGTATCGCCGCCGCCAATGACCACAACGTCCAGACCGCGCGCGTTCACCGCGGGCTCACCACCATCGAGCACCGAGACGGTCGAGGCCGTCAGGTAGTCCACGGCATACACCACGCCCGGAGCATCCACATTCGTAGCCGAAAGACCGCGGGGCGCGCGAGCACCGGCAGCCACCACAACGGCGTCAAAGCCATTGAGCTTGGCCGCTACCGCAGGGTCCGTCACGTCGGCGCTCAGCTCAAAGACGATACCCAGCTCGCGCATAAGTGCCACACGGCGCTCGACCACGGACTTCTCGAGCTTCATGTTGGGAATGCCGTACATGAGCAGGCCGCCCGGGCGGTCGTCACGCTCAAACACCGTCACGCGGGCACCGCGACGCGCAAGCTCCCATGCTGCCACCAGACCAGCAGGACCGGAGCCCACCACGGCAACCGTGGGTGCGCCCTCCCCTGCCGGCTCAAAGCGACGCGGACCGCCATTTGCCCACTCATGGTCGCTGATCGCACGCTCGTTGTCATGGATCGTCGTGGGCTGACCGTCGACCGAACCCAGGTTGCACGCGGCCTCGCACAGCGCCGGGCACACGCGACTCGTGAACTCAGGCATGGGCGAGGTGAGCGACAGGCGCTCGGCAGCCTCGTCCCAGCGGCCGCGGTACACCAGCTCGTTCCACTCGGGAATCAGGTTATGCAGCGGGCAGCCACTCGGGCGCGCCTTGCCAAAGCTCGCACCCATCTGGCAAAACGCCACACCGCACATCATGCAGCGGCTCGCCTGGGCACGGCGCGCGTCGTCGTCGAGCTCCACGTACAGCGGATCAAAATCGCGGCTGCGCGCCTCCACAGGGCGCAGCTCGTGGGTCACGCGATCGATATCAAGAAAAGCACCGGGCTTACCCATGGCACTTACGCCTCCTTCTTGGTCGAAGCAACAGAGCTGGCAGCCACGGACGCAGCACCCGCAGCACCGCCCGCAACATCGAAGCGAGCAACATCCGCGTCACTCGCGCGACCGGTCACAATGTCAAACGCCAGCTCCTCGGCCTGCGCATGCGTCTTGCCGACGGCCTCGGCGGCGGCGACAATCGCCAGCACGCGCTCGTACTCGGTCGGAATGACCTTCACAAAGTGCTTGCTCATCGTCTCAAAGCTGTAGAGCAGCTTAATGCCGCGCGGGCTCTGCGTCGCGTCCACGTGCTCCTGGACGAGCGCACGAATCTGCGCCAGCTCACCGGCCGTCGGGGCTTTAAGCTCAACGCTCTCGTGGTTCACACGGGCATCGAGCGTGCCGTACTGGTCAAAGACGTAAGCCACGCCGCCCGTCATGCCGGCGGCGAAGTTCTGCCCGACCTCGCCCAGGATGAGCGCCAGACCTCCCGTCATGTACTCGCAGCCATGGTTGCCGCAGCCCTCGACCACCACCGTGGCACCGGAGTTGCGTACGCCAAAGCGCTGGCCGGCCAGGCCGTTAATGAAGCCGCGGCCACTCGTAGCGCCAAAGAACGCAACGTTGCCCACGATGATGTTCTCGTCGAACTTGTAGGTCGCATGCGGGTTGGGGCGCACCGACACCTCGCCGCCCGAAAGGCCCTTGCCAAAGTAGTCGTTGGCGTCGCCGCACACGTTGAGCGTAATGCCGCGCGGCAGGAAGGCGCCAAAGCTCTGACCGGCCGAACCATCGCAATCGATGGTGATGGAGCCGGCGGGCAGGCCCTCGGGATGCGCCTTGGTCACCGCGTTGCCCAAGATGGTGCCCACGCAGCGGTTGACGTTGGCGATATCGGCGCGGAAGCGAATCGGACGCAGGTGCGCACGGGCATCGGCCGTATAGGGCACAAACAACGTGGAGTCGAGCGTCTTTTCGAGCTCGCTGTCCGCAGCCATCTGGGGCAGGAAGTGACGGCCGTCGGCACCCGGGATATGGGCACCAAACTCACAGGTCGCGCTCGCCAGCACGGGCGACAGATCCAGCAGGTTAGCCTTGCGGTTGCCCGGGACCTCAATCTGGCGCAGGCACTCGGGATGGCCGACCATCTCGTCGACGGTGCGGAAGCCCAGGCTCGCCATGACCTCGCGCAGCTGCTCGGCAACAAAGAGCATAAAGTGCTCGACGTGCTCCGGCTTGCCGCGGAAGCCGCGACGCAGGCGACAGTTTTGCGTGGCGATGCCGGCCGGGCAGGTATCCTGCTGGCAGTCGCGCTGCATGAGGCAGCCCATGGAGATGAGCGGCATGGTCGCAAAGCCAAACTCCTCGGCACCCAGCAGGCAGGCGACGGCAACATCGGTGCCGTCCATGAGCTTGCCGTCGGCCTCGAGCACCACGCGCGAGCGCAGGCCGTTTTGCAGCAGCGTCTGCTGGGCCTCGGCAAGGCCAAGCTCCAGCGGCAGACCGGCGTGCCAGATCGAATCGCGAGCAGCGGCACCCGAGCCGCCGTTGTGGCCGCTGATCAAAATCTTGTCGGCAGCGCCCTTGGCAACACCAGTGGCGATGGTGCCGACGCCGGCCTCGCTGACCAGCTTGACCGACACGCGCGCGCCGGGGTTGGCGTTCTTAAGGTCAAAGATCAGCTCTGCCAGGTCCTCGATGGAGTAGATGTCGTGGTGCGGCGGAGGCGAGATCAGGCCGATGCCGGGCGTGGACTGACGGACCTCGGCAATCCAGGGGTAGACCTTCTTGCCGGGCAGGTGACCGCCCTCGCCGGGCTTGGCGCCCTGGGCCATCTTGATCTGAATCTCGAAGGCGCTGCACAGGTAGCGGCTCGTCACGCCAAATCGCGCACTTGCTACCTGCTTGATCGCGGAGTTCTTGGAGTCACCGTTAGCCAGTGGGGTCTCGCGACGCGGATCCTCGCCGCCCTCGCCGGAATTGGAACGGCCGTGCAGGCGGTTCATGGCGATGGCCATGCACTCGTGCGCCTCTTTGCTGATGGAGCCATACGACATGGCGCCGGTGTTAAAGCGGCGGACGATATTGAGCGCAGGTTCCACCTCGTCGAGCGAAACCGGGGTGCGGCCGCTGGCATCAAAGTCGAGCAGGTCGCGCAGGCGCACGGCACGGCCGGTGCGGTGCAGGCGGGCGCTGTACTCCTTAAAGGTGTCGTAGCTGTCCTCACGGCAGGCGGTCTGCAGCAAGTAGACAGTCTGCGGATCGATGAGGTGATCCTCGCCGCCGAGCGGGCGCCACTTAGTCAGACCCAGTGTGGGCAGCTGATCGGGAGCCGGGCTCTTAAGGATGGCGAGCGCGGCGTCGTAGCGTTCGTTCTGCTCGCGCTCGACGTCCTCGACACCCATACCGCCCACACGGCTCACCGTGCCGGCAAAGTACGCGTTGACGAACTCGGGCGTAAAGCCCACGGCCTCGAAGATCTGCGCCGAATGGTAGCTCTGCACCGTGGAGATGCCCATCTTGGACATGATGGAGACGATACCCGCCGTCGCGGCCTTATTGTAGTTGTCGATGCCCTGCTCGGCCGTCACGTCCAGGTCGCCGCGCGCCGCCAGATCGCGAATGCACGCATGCGCGTTGTACGGATAGATGCCGCTCGCGGAGTAGCCCACCAGCGCCGCAAAGTCGTGCGGAGACACGGCATCGCCGCACTCCACCACGATGTCGGCAAAGGTACGCACGCCGGCGCGGATCAGGTGGTTGTGCACGCAGCCCACAGCGAGCAGCGACGGCACGGGCACCTCGCCCGCAGCGGCACGATCGCTCAGCACCACGATGTTCACACCGTCGCGGACCGCAGCCTCAACGTCCTCGGCAAGCTGCTTAAGCGCAGCCTGCAGCGCGCCCTCGCCGGCGTCGCGGCGGTAGACGGCACGGAAGCGACGGGTCTTAAAGCCCACGCGGTCGATGGCGCAGATGCGGTCGAACTCCTCCTCGTTGAGCAACGGGCGCTCCAGGCGCACCAGCTGGCAGGCCGTGCGGGAGTCCTCGAGCAGGTTACCGTGGTTGCCCAGGTAGAGCGTGGTCGAGGTTACCATATGCTCGCGCAGGGCATCGATCGGCGGATTCGTGACCTGGGCGAACAGCTGATAGAAGTAATCGAAGAACGAACGCGTCTTCTTGGACAGGCAGGCCAGCGGCGCATCGATACCCATCGAAGCGAGCGGTGCCTTGCCCTGCTGGGCCATGGGGCGCACGACCTCGTCAACATCATCCCAGTGATAGCCGAGCTTGGCCATACGCACGGCGGTAGGCACCTCGTCGTCCTCGGCGGGTGTTGCCGCAACGGGCTCATCGAGCGCGTCGACGGTCAGCGTCTCCTCGGCAATCCAATCACGGTAGGGCTTTTCCTTGGCGTAACGGGCACGCAGCTCGTCGTTGTAGATGACGCGACCGCGGGCAAAGTCGACCTCGAGCATCTGGCCCGGCCCCAGACAGCCGCTCGCCAGGATGTTCTCGGGGCTCACCTCGATGGTGCCCACCTCGCTTGCCAGCATAAAACGACCGTCGCGCGTCACATAGTAGCGGGCGGGACGCAGGCCGTTGCGGTCGAGGGCAGCACCCAGGGTACGGCCGTCGGTAAAGGCGATGGCGGCCGGGCCGTCCCAGGGCTCCATGAGCATGGACTGGTAGGCGTCGTAGGCGCGGCGCTCCTCGCTCAGGCTGTCGTTGTGGTCCCACGGCTCGGGCAGCAGCATGGACGCGGCACGCGTGAGCGGACGGCCGTTCATGACCAAAAACTCAAGCACATTGTCCAGAATCGCGGAGTCGGAGCCCTCGCGGTTGATGATGGGCATCACGCGCTCAAGATCGTGCTGCAGCACGGGGCTGTACAGGTTGGGTTCGCGGGCGCGAATCCAGTTGACGTTGCCCTTGAGGGTGTTGATCTCGCCGTTGTGGATGATAAAGCGGTTGGGATGTGCGCGCTCCCAGCTGGGCGTGGTGTTGGTGGAGTAGCGCGAGTGGACGAGCGCCACGGCCGTTTTGACGGCGGCGTCGTTGAGGTCGATGAAGAAACGGCGCATCTGCGTGGCCACAAGCATGCCCTTGTACACGATGGTGCGCGAGCTCATGGAGCACACATAGAAGATCTTGTCGCGCAGGGCGAACTCAGCGTCGGCCTTCTTTTCGATGGTGCGGCGGCACACGTACAGGCGACGCTCAAAGGCATCGCCGGCGGGCGTGTCGTCCGGACGGCCCAGGAAAGCCTGCAGGATAGTAGGCATGCAGGCGCGGGCCGTCTCGCCCAGGTCGTGCGGGTCGACCGGCACCTCGCGCCAGAAGAGCAGCGGCACGCCGGCTTCGGCGCAGCCCTCCTCAAACACGCGGCGGGCATCCTCTACACCCTTGTCGTCCTGCGGGAAGAACAGCATGGCCACGCCATAGTCGCCCTCTGCCGGCAGAATCTGACCGCACTTTTGAGCCTCTTTACGGAAAAAGTGATGCGGAACCTGGAACAGGATGCCAGCGCCGTCGCCGGTGTTCTTCTCGAGTCCCGTACCACCGCGGTGCTCCAAGTTAACCAGAATGGACAGTGCATCGTCCAGAATCTGGTGATGGCGCTCACCGTTGATATCGGCAAGCGCGCCGATGCCACATGCATCGTGGTCGAATTCGGGGCGATAAAGGCCCTGCTGCTGAGCGGAATCTGCCTGCATCGCGATCCTCCCCTAGGTGTTAGACAGTCAGTTGACTAGGCATACTAGAAGCATCACCGGTCCGTTGTGTTTCCCGCCCGTTTCGAAACAATCGCGTAACGCACGCCCTACGAGTGGACACCGCCGACCTCAAGGGCGACAACATAGGCCCCAAGTTCGGCCTGCAAACTCACCTCTTCAAACATCTCAATCTGTAACAGTAAGACCCAATTTCCATCCCTAGTTGTTACAGATCAAGACATTTCGGCAATCCCCTTTCACCAGCCTATCCAAATACAACAATTTTGTTAGTCTTGGTTAACTTTTTAGCCTAAAACAGGTATCCTTTGCGGCGTCAAACAAACGACACGCAGGAGCGCACCATGCTCAACCATCTCAAACATCATTTTGGCTCCCGACGCACCGGTGGTCACGGAGGCCTAGACATTGCGCGGCACATCGGCCCCGGGCTGCTCGTGACCGTCGGCTTTATCGATCCGGGCAACTGGGCCTCAAATATGGCCGCGGGCTCGCAATTTGGCTACGCGCTGCTGTGGGTGGTCACGCTGTCCACGATTATGCTCATCGTGTTGCAGCACAACGCTGCGCACCTGGGTATCGCCACGGGCGCCTGTCTTGCCGAGGCCACGACACGTTACCTCCCCCGCTTCGTTGGACGCACGGTGCTCGCCAGTGCCTATCTCGCGACCATCGCCACCGCCATGGCCGAAGTCCTGGGTGGCGCGATTGCCCTTCAAATGCTCTTTGGGCTGCCCGTGCGTGCGGGCTGCGTCATCGTGGCGGCAGTATCGATGGCGATGCTCATGACGAACTCCTACAAGCGTGCCGAACGCTGGATCATCGCCTTCGTAGGCGTGGTAGGACTCTCGTTTTTGGCCGAGCTTGCACTAGTCAAGGTCGACTGGCCGCAAGCCGCCGCAAGCTGGATCACGCCCAGTATGCCCACTGGCTCTGCCGCGATTATCGTGAGTGTCCTGGGTGCGGTCGTTATGCCCCACAACCTCTTTCTACACTCCGAGGTCATCCAATCCATGCACTTCGAAGGCCAAGGCGAGCAGGTTATCGAAGAGCGCCTGCGCTATGAGCTCTTCGACACGCTCTTTTCGATGGGCGTGGGCTGGGCAATCAACTCGGCCATGGTCATCCTGGCCGCAACGACCTTCTTTGCGCACGGCATTGTCGTAGACGACCTCGCCGTCGCAGCGGACACGCTCTCCCCCATTCTGGGCCCGGCAAGCTCGACCATCTTTGCGGTGGCACTGCTGTTTGCGGGCATATCGAGTAGTGTGACGGCAGGCATGGCGGCAGGCACCATCACCGCGGGCATGTTCGACGAGGAATACGACATCCACGACCGACATTCCTCGATCGGGGTGGCGGCCTGTTTCGCCGGCGCAGTGGCGGCGTGTCTGGTCGTCCCAAATCCTTTTGAAGGTCTCATCTGGAGTCAGGCACTGCTGTCGCTTCAGCTGCCGATTACGGTCTTTGTGCTCATACGGCTCACCAGCTCAGCCCACGTTATGGGCAAATACGCCAACTCGCGCCCGCTCAACGCGCTGCTCGTAGGGATCGGCGTCATCGTGACGATTCTCGACATCGTGCTGCTAACGGGGATGTAATTGGGATGGCGTGACTGTCCAGATATAACGTCTTAATCTGTAACACGTGAGACCGTTTTAAACCGTCAGATAAATCAAAACCACCCCTAAAAGGGGTGGTTTGCTCTTAGGGTATAACCCTTGGA
>JAUUSS010000084.1 GCA_030841765.1 Collinsella aerofaciens
CATTGTGGCTCTTGACAGCGGATTGGGTCATATGAGCGAGCGACGTCCAGAGCGAACAAGTTGGCATGAAAAAGGCGAGGCATTGACCTTCTGGTCATGCCTCGCCTTTTGAATGACAAATTGTCGCTCTGGGCGGCGCGCAGCGTCGACCGGTTACGGCGTTTGGTAAAACGCCGTAACTACTCCTGAGCTCCGTACTGCTCGTAGTAGGCGTCGATGGCGGTCTTGAGCTCGTCATCGATGACGACCTTGCCGTCGATCTCGTGGTTATAGAGGGTCTCGACGACCTCGGCCATGGAGACGATGCTCGCGACGGGGAAACCGTACTTGGCCTCGATCTCCTTCTGAGCGGTGGTCACACCGCCCTTGCCGACCTCCATGCGGTTGAGGGACACGATGAGGCCCTTGATCTCGACATCGGCAGCAGCCTTGACCTTGGGATAGGTCTCGTCGATGGACTTGCCGCTGGTGGTAACGTCCTCGACCATGACCACACGGTCGCCGTCCTTGGGCTCATAACCCAGCAGGTTGCCCTTATCGGCACCGTGGTCCTTGGCCTCCTTGCGGTCGCAGCAGTACTTGACCTCCTTGCCGTACAGCTCGTGGTAGGCAATTGCGGTCACGACGGCCAGCGGAATACCCTTGTAGGCCGGTCCAAACAGCACGTCAAAGTCGTCGCCAAAGTTATCGTGGATGGCCTGGGCGTAATACTCGCCCAGCTTCTTGAGCTGATAGCCCGTCACGTAAGCGCCGGCGTTCATAAAGAACGGGGACTGACGGCCGCTCTTGAGCGTAAAGCTGCCGAACTTAAGGACGTCGGACTCGACCATAAACTTGATGAACTCTTGCTTGTAAGCCTCCATGCGGGCTCCTCTCGTAATCGCGTACGTGCCTTCCAGTTTAGCGCAGGCGAAGCGTCGATGCGGGCGCGCTTTGGGGCCACGGCATTCTGTAAAGGCTTTGTCAGGGGAAATGGTTTTCCGAACAATGGGGTTGACATGTCAAACCCCCTCATCAAGAATACGGGCGGATCAAAAAGGGGTACGAGATACCCAAAGCGCGCTGCGCTCAGCCTTTAGGAGGTGTGCCATGGAAGGCAGTCCTAGTCGAAAAACCTGCATGTCGCCCTCGGCACGCCGCGAGGACTCCGCACACGCATAAACGCCACCGGCAGATCGCCAAAACCACCACAAAGGCGCGCTGCACCCTTTGTGGGCTCAAGAGCTTGACGTGAGCGGCATCTAGGTTTTTTGAAGCAAATACGACACGTACGCTAACTCCCCTCAACAAGGAGGACCCTATGCTGATGCTCAAAACCGTCACGGTACTCGAAGCCATCTCCAAGCGCCGCCGCACGGCGCGCCCTGCCGCTCATACCGGCCTGTCCAAGAACACCATATTCGCCGCCACCCATAGTGCCGAGGACGCCCTCGTACTGCTTGACGCCACGGCAAACGGCCTCACCGTCGAGCAGGCAACCGAGCGCCTGAACGCCGTCGGCCCCAACACCATCGAGGCAACGACCAAAACGCTCGCCCGCCGCATCGCTGACGCGTTCATCGATCCCTTCGCCGGCATCCTCGCCGCGCTCGCACTGGTCTCGCTCTACATCGACGTGCTCGCCGTGCCCGAACCGCAGCGCGACCCCTCCACGGTCATCGTCATCGGCACCATGCTGCTGGTATCGGGCGGCATGAAGTTTATCCAGGAAGCCCGCAGCGGCAATGCGGCAGAGGCCCTCAAGGACCTGGTCTCCAACACTTGCACCGCCCTGCGCGACGGCGGGCGCATCGAGATCCCCTTCGACGAGCTCGTCCCCGGCGATGTAATCCGCCTCTCTGCCGGCGATATGGTGCCGGCAGATGCCCGCATCATCACCGCGCGCGACCTGTTTGTGATCGAGTCCGCACTCACCGGCGAGAGCGAGGCCGTCGAGAAGACCACCGCCGCCACCGTCGTCGAGGGCGCCGACGGCTCCGCACTGCCACTCTCTGCCTGCAAGAACATCGTCTTTACCGGCACCTCCGTGCAAAACGGCGCCGCCATGGCGCTTGTCGTTGCCACCGGCTCGGACACCTACCTGGGCGGCATCGCCAAGATGCTCAACGGGCGCAGCGAAAAGAGCGCGTTTGACCGCGGCGTCTCGAGCGTCTCCATGCTGCTGGTGCGCCTGATGCTCGTTATGGCGCCGGCCGTCTTTGCCATCAACGCCGCCACCAAGGGCAACGTCATCGACGCGTTGCTGTTCGCCACGAGCGTGGCCGTGGGCATCACGCCGCAGATGCTTCCCGTCATCGTGACCACGAGCCTGTCGCAGGGCGCCAAGGACCTCGCCCGTCGCCAGGTTATCGTCAAGGAGCTGCCGGCGATTCAAAACCTCGGAGCGATGGACGTCCTGTGCTGCGACAAGACCGGCACCCTCACCGAAGACCGCATCGTGCTCGAGCGCTACCTCAACACCGATGGCAACGAGGACGCGCGCGTGCTGCGCCATGCGTTTTTGAACAGCTTCTTCCAGACCGGCCTCAAAAATCTTATCGACCTGGCCGTAATCGACCGTGCCGATGTGACGCCCTCGGCCGTCGTGCCCGATTCTATGCTGGGCCAGAGTCTGCGCGACCGCTATACCAAGGTCGACGAGGTTCCCTTCGATTTCTCGCGCCGTCGCCTGAGCGTAGTTGTCGCCGACGCCCAAGGCAAAACCCAGATGGTTACCAAGGGCGCTGCCGAGGAAATGCTCGAGATCTGCTCCTTTGTCGAGATCGATGGCATCGCTCAGCCGCTCACCGACGAGAAGCTCGCCCAGATTCGCAAGCAGATCGCCGGACTTAACGCCGAGGGCCTACGCGTAATTGCCGTGGCGCAGAAGACCAATCCGCGCTGCGTGGGCGAGTTTGGCATCGCCGACGAGTGCGACATGGTGCTGATGGGCTTTTTGGCCTTCCTCGATCCGCCCAAAGCAAGTGCCGCGGGCGCCGTCGCCACCCTCGAGGCCAAGGGCGTGGCGGTCAAGGTCCTAACCGGCGACAACGACCGCGTCGCCGCCACCGTCTGCGAGCAGATTGGTATCGATGCGAGCAACGTCTTGCTCGGCTCCGAGATCGATGCGCTCGATGACGCCGAACTTGCCGAGCGCGCCGAGAAAACCCACCTCTTCGCCAAGCTCTCGCCGCTGCAGAAGGCGCGCCTGGTACGTGTCATGCGCGAGATGCTCGGCCACACCGTGGGCTTTATGGGCGATGGCATCAACGACGCCGCCGCCATGCGTGCGAGCGACTGCGGCATCTCGGTCGATTCGGCCGTCGACATTGCCAAGGAATCCGCCGATATCATCTTGCTTCAGAAGGACCTGGGCGTGCTCGAGCGCGGCATCATCGAAGGCCGCCGCACCTACGGCAACCTGCTCAAGTACCTCAAGACCACGGTGAGCTCCAACTTTGGCAATGTGCTGTCCGTGACCGTCGCGAGCCTGTTCTTGCCGTTTTTGCCCATGAGCGCCCTGCAGCTGGTGCTGCTGTCGCTGGTCTACGAGATCGTGTGCATCGCGCTGCCGTGGGACGCCGTCGATGACGCCTGGACTGCCCGCCCGCGTGCCTGGGACGCCGCGTCCATCAAGGGCTTTATGCTCGAGCTGGGCCCCGTGAGCTCGCTGTTTGACATCGTGACCTTCGCCGCGCTCTTCTTTGTCGTGTGCCCCGCCGCCGTGGACGCAAGCTGGTCCGAGCTTGCCGCCGCGGGCGACGTCGCGGGTATGGCGACCTTTGCTGCGCTCTTCCAGAGCGGCTGGTTTGTCGAGTCCATGTGGTCGCAGACACTCGTGGTCCACATGTTGCGCTCCCCGCATCTGCCGAGCCCGCGCGACCACGCCGCGCCCGCGCTGTGTGCGCTCACCGTGCTGGGCCTGGCGCTCGTCACCTGGCTGCCGGCAAGCCCCATCGCCGATGCCCTGGGGCTCATGGCATTGCCCGCGAGCTTCTTTGCGCTGCTCGTTGGTATCGTCGCCGCCTACATCGCGCTCACGCAGCTTGCCAAGCATTGCTATATCGCCCGCCACGGCGAGCTGCTGTAGCTCCACTGGCGCCACCGTCAAGGATGCTTGGGGTGCCGCGCCGACACGCTTTACCAAGCCGGCGACCGAAAACCACCATTAAAGGTGACGGTTAGCACGGCGCTGCATCCCCAACGTCTCAATCTGTAACACTTAGCCGGCAAAATCGCCTCCACCTGTTACAGATTGAGACAAATGCAGCGGTCGCGCCGAAATATCTCAATCTGTAACATCTGGGCTCGGTTTTGCTGAGCAACTGTTACAGATCGAGACAAACCGGCGGGATTGGGCTGCCTGCCTCCAAACCGCCACAAAGGTGTCTGTCCCCTTTGTGGCGGTTTTGGCGTTTGCCCGGTTGCTAGTCTTGGGGCGTCCAGGACCAGAAGTAGTTGATGAGCGCCACGCGTGACGTCACTTCAACCTTTTTGTTAATCGAGGCGATATGGCGGTAGAGCGTGGAGCGCGAAAGGAAGAGCGACGCCGCCACATCCTGCACGCTGTCGTCCGATGCAACCAGGGCCTCCAGGACATCGCGCTCGCGCTTGGTAAGGCCAAAGGCGGCGACAAAGCCCTCAAGACGCTCGTTAAACGACAGCTCCGGAGCCTCCGGCGGCACCGTATCGGCCCGTTCGGGCGCATGGATCTCGCCAAGGTCATCGACGGCAAACGCCAACCCCCCCCGCGCGATGCCGAACCGTCGGCGCCTTGCCCAAACTGTCCCAGCAGCGAAATCGCAATGCCCACAAACAGCACAAGCACCACGGCAACTGCCGTCAGCACGTTTTGGCTCGAGATAATCGCCACCGCCGGCGCCGTCACCAGCAGCGTGCAGATATTGTTGATGACGCGACCCATGCATGGCCACAGATACGCCCAGCGGGCATACATCGAAACGGCAGCGAACTTCGCGGTAAAGAACACCACGAAAAAGCCCGAGCCCAGGTAGAAAATCATCGTGGCGGCAAGTACATTACCGCCATTAGCATCGGTGATAAGCAGAAAGAACGAGAGTGTGGACAGCATGGCGGCACACGTCATGATGATGTTCATGTACGAGCGTCCGTGCAGGTCATACAAGACGCCGGCGGCAAGGACGCTCAAGATGAGCAACAGGCGCGGCCAGTCACCCAAGTCGATAGCGCCGGCGGCATGCGAGGTCGTAAGCCCCGCATTGAGAGCGGCGAATACGCCCGTGAGGCAGGCGGTCGCCACCGTCAGACGCACCACGGCGGCATGAAAAGCCGCCTTTGCCTCGGGGGCTTCCTGCCACTTGGCGCCATATTCCGACGCATCGACCGATAGCTCGGCAATCTCAGCCTCAAACTCGGGCGCAGCCTCGTCGCGCAGCTTGGCTCGCCGGGCGACATGGAGCAGCTCTACCTGCGCAATCGCGCAGACAATCAGCACAAATTGTTGCGGAATTCCCGCGGGCATTACCATATGGTTGAGCACCTGAACCAGAATGCCGGCAGCATAGGAAAGCGCCGCGGCACGCGCCAGGCAAGGGGTCCGCGCAAAACGACGCGCAAAGTTGGCATGGGCGGTCGATCCGCAGTAGCCCAGAGCGCAACAGGCAACCAAGCCCCCGGCGATCACCACTTGGAACTGCACCGCCATAATCATCAGCAGCAATGCCGACACCAACAGCACGCCTGTGATGTCACTCGTCGCAGCAATCGCCTGAGGGCGACGATAGTACAGAAGAGGGCGCACGAAAAAGCCGATCACGCTCGCACCAATGACGATGCTCTCGTAAATGACAACCTCATTCGACGGTACAAACTCGGCGACGCGCACATCAAAGAGGTACTCGACAGCCAAAAACGTAAAAACGAAAAGCGCCAGGCACAGAATCTCCCGTATGCCCCGGCGCAGGTATGCGGTTGTGTCTCCCAGGTCCCTCATGGTAACCCCCAGCCGGTTAGATGTCCGGAAAACCATTTTAATGGAGAACGGGTCCTGATACACACGCAATGCCCGAAGTGCTTCCAATCCAGCCCAAACCGCCCTCAACAAAAGTGCCCCCGATGACTAGTCGGGAAAATGGGCCATGTGTCCCAGTTGTGGAGACTCCTTGAGCCGTCTGGGTATCGCGAAGGATCGCGCACTCCCCCATCATCAAAAGTGACACACGCTACCTGTTGATGGGAGGCAGCCATGGGCTTCTTTGACAAGATGTTCGAGAAGAAAGAGTGCGCGATTTGCGGTACCGAGCTGGGACTTCTAGGTAAGACAAAAATCAATGAAGGCTACCTGTGCAAAGAGTGCGCCGGCAAGCTCTCCCCCTACTTTCACGGCTATCGCTCCAGCACCGCGGACGATATCCGTGAGCAACTCGCCTACCGCGAGGCCAACGCCGAGCGCCTGTCTTCGTTCAACCCCACGCGCACGCTTTCTGCCGGGCGCACCAATATTATGCTCGATGAGGACGCGGGCCTGCTGATCATCACTTCGCAGAGCCGCTGGCGCGACGCCAATCCCGACATCATCGAGTTCTCGCAGGTACTCGGCTGCGATATGGATATCGACGAGCAGCGCACCGAGATCTATCGCGAGACCAAGGACGGCGAGCGCGAGAGCTACAACCCGCCGCGCTACGACCTGGATTACGACTTTAATCTGACCATCCACGTCAACACGCCGTACTTTACCGAGATCAACCTGCGCGTGAACGACTCCACCATCGATCAGCGCGGCTCCATCGAATACCGCGAGGCCAAGCGCCAGGCAACCGAAGTCCGCGATGCGCTGGTGCAGCTGCGCCAGGAGACGCGCGACAGCGTCGTGGCCGCCAAGGCCCCCAAGACCGCGGTGACCTGCCCCTTCTGCGGAGCCACCACCATTCCCGATGCCAGTGGGCGCTGCGAATACTGCGGCGGCGCCATCGGCGCATAGCCTCCGGCAGCGAAAGGACCGATCATGGCCTTCGAGAGCGTCAACTATCAATGCCCCGCGTGTGGCGGCCCCCTGCATTTTGCCAGTGCCGAGCAAAAGCTCGTCTGCGACTACTGCGATTCTCGTTTTGAAGTCGAAGAAGTCGAGGCCCTCTATCGCGAGCGCCAGGACAAGGCAGATGCCAAAGCCGATGCAGCAGCCGCAACGCCCAATCCCGTCGCCGACGACGCGGTGCAGGAACTCGCCCAAAACGCCGGCTACATCTGCTCATCGTGCGGCGCCGAGCTCGTGTCCGACGGCACCGTCGCCGTCACCACCTGCCCGTACTGCGGCAACTCCGCCGTGGCGCCCGGCCAGCTCTCTGGCGACTTCTCGCCCGACCTGGTGATTCCGTTTAAGCTCGGGCGCGATGACGTCACGGCCGCACTCAAGGAACACTACAAGGGCAAGATCTTGCTGCCCAAGAGCTTTGTCACCGGCAACCATATCGACGAGGTCCAAGGTGTCTACGTGCCGTTTTGGCTCTACGGCGCCCGCGTTGACGGCGAAGTGTACTTTGACGCGACCAACGAGACCGTGACCGAGGAATCCGACCGCACCGTCACGACCACCGACCACTACGATGCCTATCGCAAGGGCAATATCTCGTTTAAGCGCGTGCCCGTCGACGGATCATCCAAGATGCCCGACGGCCACATGGACGCCATCGAGCCGTTTGACTACGACGCACTGCGTCCGTTCTCGGTCGCATATATGCCCGGCTACATCGCCAACCGTTACGACGAGGACTGCGAGACTTGCAAGGCGCGCGCCGAGCGCCGCATGGAAGAAAGCACGGTCTCGGCCCTGCGCGAGACCGTCGTCGACGAATACGACGATGCCACGGTCGAAAGCAAGCAGCTCGACTACACCTGGGAAGACAGCGACTACGCCCTGTTCCCCGTCTGGATGCTCTCCACCTCGTGGAACGGCAAGAGCTACCTGTTTGCCATGAACGGCCAGACCGGCCGCTTGGTCGGCGAGCTCCCCTGCTCCAAGCCCAAGCTCGCCATCGCCTCGGTGCTGTTCTTCGTGATCGGATTTATCCTCTCCCAGATTCTCTTTATGGGTGAGAACGCCTTCGATCCGGATTACCTCACCTTTGATATCGAGGGCATCCTCATCAACATCATCGCGCCGCTGATCATCGTGATTATCGGAGACGTGCTACTGGTAGGCCAGCTCAAGACGGCCAACGAAGCAACCCATGCCGATGAGTATTGTGGCGAGCTCGACCTGACCGAGAAGCACGACACCTTCAGCCACACCGAGACCACCGTTGTCATGAAAGACGACAAGGACGACTAAGCAATCCAACCAATACCACCCGGCCTTTGACGAGAAAGGAAGATCACCATGGGACTCTTGAAAGCTGGATTGGGAGCTGCCGGCGGCGTCATGGCCGACCAGTGGAAGGAATTTATCTACTGCGAATCGATGCCTGCTGACGTCTTGGCCTGCAAGGGCAGCAAGCGCACCGGCGGCCGCAGCTCCAACACGCGCGGCGAGGACAACGTCATCTCCAACGGCTCGGTCATCGCCGTCAACGACGGCCAGGGCATGCTCGTGGTGCAAAACGGCAAGATCATCGAAGTCGCGCTGGAGCCCGGTGAGTTCGTCTTCGATACCGGCAGCGAGCCGAGCGTCTTTAGCGGCAACCTGGGCGATTCCATCAAGGAGACCTTCGCCAATATCGGCAGCCGCTTTACCTTTGGCGGCGACGCGGGCAAGGACCAGCGCGTCTACTTCATCAACACCAAGGAGATCATCGGCAACAAGTACGGCACCGCCTCGCCCGTGCCCTTCCGCGTGGTCGATAACAACATTGGCCTGGACGTCGACATCTCCGTGCGCTGCAACGGCGAGTATTCGTACCGCATCACCAACCCGCTGCTGTTCTACACCAACGTATGCGGCAACGTGACCGATAGCTACACGCGCGACAAGATCGACAGCCAGCTTAAGTCCGAGCTGCTCACCGCCCTGCAGCCCGCCTTTGCCAAGATCTCGGAGATGGGCATCCGCTACAGCGCCATCCCCGGCCACACCACCGAGCTCGCCCGCGCGCTCAACGAGGTCCTCTCTGCCGACTGGCGTGACCTGCGCGGCGTCGAGATCGTAAGCTTTGGCGTCAACTCCATCGCCGCCTCGCAAGAGGACGAGCAGATGATCAAGGACCTGCAGAAAGCCGCGGTCATGCGCGATCCCACCATGGCAGCCGCCAACATTGCCAGCGCCCAGAGCGACGCAATGCGCGCGGCAGCCGCCAACCCCAACGGCGCGATGGCAGGCTTTATGGGCATGGGCATGGCGGGTGGCATGGGCGGCATGAACGCCAGCCAGCTGTTCGCCGCCGGCCAGGCACAGCAGCAGGCCGCCCCGCAGCCGGCTCCGGCACCCACTCCCACACCGGCTCCCGCCGCACCTGCGGCCGGCGCATGGACCTGCAGCTGCGGCGCCACCAACACCGGCAAGTTCTGCTCCGAGTGCGGTAGTCCCGCACCCGCCCCGGCACCGGCCAAGTGGTTCTGCCCCAACTGCGGCAGCGAAAACGGCGGCAAGTTCTGCAGCAACTGCGGAACGCCCCGGCCCTAGCCCCTCTATCTGGTAATTGGCGGGAGATCCGCCACCCCGCATTTGTTTCTATAGGTTTCGTTCGATAAAGGAGGACACCATGAAGACAACGTTCAAAAAGTCCGCGCTCGCATTCCTGACATGTATCTTGGCGCTCGCCTTTGCCCTGACGGGCTGCAGCGGCGGCGGCAAAGACCCCAAGGCCAACTTCGTCGGCAGCTGGCAGTACTCGGGTGGAACCTTGGACGGCGAAGAGCTGACCGATGAGTACATGGACATGCTCAAGGAGTGGGGCCTCAACTGCGTCCTGATCCTCGACGAGGACGGCACAGGCGTCCTCGATATGTTCCTTGAGGTCGCCGACCTGAAATGGGAAGCCAAGGACGCCACCACCGTAACGATCACCGCCGAAGATGAGTCGCACGACCTGAAGCTCAAGGACGACAAGCTCGTCCTGGAGGTGGAAGGCGACAAGCTTATCTTCACCAAGTCCGACAAGGATCTGTCCGGCACGGTGAAGAAGGATCGCGAGGCGGCCGAGAAGGAAGAAGAGGTCGATGAGGCCGTCGAAGACGACGACGTCCAGAGTGTCGAAATCTCCCCCGCCGTCACCGTCGCCGATGACGATCTGTGCACCATCACCATCACCGAGAAATTCAAGGACGACTGGGGCGACATCGGCTTTGTCGTCAACATCACCAACAAGAGCGACAAGGACCTGACCTTCTACGCTCCTTCCGGCAAGACCAACGTCAACGGCACTATGAAGGAACCCTGGTTCTCGGCTAACCTGATGCCCGGCACCAGCGCCACCGAGGAATTCACG
>JAUUSS010000187.1 GCA_030841765.1 Collinsella aerofaciens
CGCGCCGTTGCCGCGCCCCGCAGTGCCCGCTTCCCCCGAGGACAATTATCAGTGCTGGTATCAAGTTATCGAAAACCGTATCAGCAAATTTTTTAAGACAAATATAGCATACAACTAGTTGACATAACCAAAACATGTATGTAACTTGTATGCCATCGAGAGCATCAAACGAGAAGAAAGGCTGATGCACGATGACTACTCAGGAACAGGTTAAGGACGTCGTCTCCCAGATTTTGGCCGACAAGGCAGACAAGGGCGGCATCAAGCGCGTCGTGTGGATTGGCGCCGGCGGATCCAACGGCGGCAACTATCCTGCCCAGTACTTTATGGAGCACGAGGCCACGCAGGTCGTGAGCTCCAGCTACACCAGCAATGAGTTCGTGCACGCCACGCCCGCCTATGTCAACGAGAACACCCTGGCCGTCGTCGTGTCCATGCGCGGCACCAAGGAGACCATCGTCGCCGCCCAGGTCGCCAAGGACCACGGCGCCAGCACCATCGCCATCTATGTCGATGAGTCCGGCCTCACCGAGGTCTGCGACTACAAGATTCAGTATGACAGCCTGGCCGTCGACGAGTCTTGCATGGGCCGTACCAACTCCGCCGTCGTGACCATGATCGCCATGGAGCTTACGCAGCAGACCGAGGGCTATGCCGAGTATGAGACCGCTATGGCCGCCTTCGACCTGGTTGACCCCATCTATCGCAAGGCCGTCGAGTACACCCGTCCGCTCGCCGCCAAGTGGGCCGAGCAAAACGCCGACAAGCCCTGCATCAACGTGATGGCTCAGGGTCCGCTCTTTGGTGCCGCCTACGTCTTTAGCATCTGCAACGTGCAGGAGATGCTGCAGATCGACTCCTGCACCATCAACACCTGCGACTTCTTCCACGGCCCCTTCGAGATCCTGGACAAGCGCACCTCGCTGTTCCAGCTCATCAGCGTCGGCCGCAGCCGCTGCAACGACGAGCGCGGCATCCGCTTCGTCAACCAGTACGGTGGCGAGCGCGTCTATCAGCTCGACGCCAAGGAGCTCGGCCTCAACGACATCAAGGACAGCGTGAGCGAGTACTTCAATCACCTGATCTTTGCCCCGATCCTCAACAACGTGTACATGCGTGCGCTCTCTGCCGTCACCCACAAGGACTACATGACGCGCCGCTACATGTGGAAGCTGGACTACTAGGGGATAGAGCGGCCTAACAGCTCGATGTCCTCATAAGTTGCGGTGGAATAGTTCCTGCTTGGGGGCTTGAAGCCTCTATTTAGGAACTATTTCACCGCAACCGCCCAGTAATCCGCTGGGGGCGGAGGAAAACGGATCACTTATCCGCTCGCCGATTTGTGTCTTGAAAAATGTATATAACGACTATAACGTAGTACGAAACATATTGGAAACAATACCGAGGAGGCTGCGTTGAAGAAAAGCAATCTGGGCTATGTGCTGGTGCTGATCGCCGCGCTTATGTGGGGCAGCATCGGAATCTTTGTAAACGGCATCTCGGCCATGGGCGTTTCGTCCCAGAGCATGGCTGCCTTTCGCTTGTTGGTCGGAGCGCTTATCTTGGCGCCGGTCCTGATGTTTATGGGCTGCCGTCCGGGTGAGGGGTCTACCGTGGCTCAGGGTCCGCTGGCCCTGTTCAAGGCAAGCCCTAAAGAGCTTGTTCCCTGTGCGCTTGTCGGCATCGTCGGTTT
>JAUUSS010000085.1 GCA_030841765.1 Collinsella aerofaciens
GTGGGCGTCCGCTCAGGAATCGCCGCAACATTGTGCTCACGCGCGACGAGGGCTTTGCCCCCGAGGGCGTTGACGTGGTGCATGGCATTGACGAAGCGCTCGCCGCGGTTGCCGATGAACCCGTTGCGTGGGTGCTCGGTGGCGGCGATGTCTATCGGCAGTTTTTGCCGTATTGCGCGGAGGCCGAGGTTACGCATAACCACTGCGTGCATGACGTGGATACGTACTTTCCCGATCTGGATGCCGATCCCGCGTGGGAGATTGCGCGGCGTGGCGGTGTTGCCACGATTGCCGCGGGCGAGGGTGACGAGGGTCTCGATTATGAGTTCGTGACGTATCGTCGCGTTGAGGCGTAAATCGTCTGGCGTGAACGGTATCATCGGGTTGTTTGAATGCATGGGGCGGCGCTTAGCGTCGCCTCGTTTGGTATAGATGTACTGTAAAGAAGGTTGCGGGCAGGCTGCTATGACTGATGCCGTTGAGGTTCTGCGAATTGATTCGCTCGAGGACGAGCGGCTCGATGCCTACGTGCGACTGACCGAGCGTGAGCTTCGCTGCGTGCTGGAGCCGCAGAAGGGCATTTTTATCGCTGAGAGTGCCAAGGTCATCGAGCGTGCGGTTCGCGCCGGATATGAGCCGGTGAGCTTTCTTCTGGGCGAGCGCTGGCTCGACCAGATGATGCCGCTGTTTGACCAGCTTGTCGTGCGCGAGGGAGCGGGTCCGGTTCCCGTGTTCGTGGCCTCCATGGAGCTCATGGAGCAGTTGACGGGCTTTAACGTGACGCGCGGCGCGCTGGCGGCGTTCCGTCGCCCGCGTCAGATTCCGGTTGATGAGTTCTTGGGCGGCGTTGTCGAGGCGGCGGGGGGTCGTCCGGTGCGCGTGTGCGTGCTTGAGGGTATTGTCGATCACACCAATGTTGGCGCGATTTTCCGCTCGGCTGCCGCATTGAACGTTGACGGTATTTTGGTCAGCCCGACGTGCTGCGATCCACTGTATCGTCGCTCGGCCCGCGTGAGCATGGGCACCGTGTTTCAGGTGCCGTGGACGCGCATTGGCAGCGAGGCTCGTGTGTGGCCGCATGATGGTCTGAGCGCGTTGCACGATGCCGGTTTTTCGTGTGCCGCTATGGCGTTGACGGACGACTCTGTTTCGCTTGATGATCCTGTACTGCGGAAGATTGATCGCTTGGCGATTTTTATGGGCACCGAGGGTGCCGGCTTGGGCGCCAAGACCATTGCCGGCTGTGACCACGCGGTGCGCATTCCGATGGCGCACGGGGTCGATTCGCTCAACGTGGCCGCGGCGAGCGCCGTCGCCTTTTGGCAGCTGTGCCCGCACGTGAGCAATGAGTATCACTACCAGCCGGGTTTGTATCACTAGGCAGATATTTTGCACTGGGCTCTGATTCGGGGTGTTTCGGTCGACGCCGGTCGGTGCTAAGCTGGTATTTGCTTTGGTCTTAAATTGCCGTTTTGTTGTTTAACATACGTTGGCGGGGAGGGCGTGTGGCTAAGAAATCTACGGCTATCGATGTAACGCAGGGTGTCATTTGGCAACAGCTGCTGTCGCTGTGCGTTCCCATCTTTTTTAGTTCGTTTTTTCAGCAGGCCTACACGCTTATCGGTACGTATATCGTTGGCCAGTTTGGCGGCAAGCTCGCGCTGGGTGGCATTCAAGCCACGATGGTGCTCACCGAGCTCTGCATTGGCTTTTGCGTTGGCGTCGGAGCCGGCTGCGCGGTCATTACCGGTCAGTATTTTGGCCAGCACGATGATGAGCGACTGAGTCGTTCGGTCCATACAGCCATGACGCTCGCGCTGGTGGGCGGTATCGCTTTCTCGATTCTTGGCATAGTGTTCGTTGAGCCCATGCTGGTGCTTATGAACACGCCGCATGAACTATTGGCCGAGGGCGTGGCCTATGCTCGCTGTTATTTTGCCGCGATGGTTGCGGCACTGCTGCTTAATATGGGAACCGCACTGCTGCGTGCCGTGGGCGACACGCGCGGCCCCGCCGTGATCATTGCCTCTGGCTGCCTGGTTAACGTGGTGCTGGATATCATTTTTGTCGCTGTGTTGCATATGGAGGCGCTGGGCTGCGGCATCGCGGTGGCGCTGACCATTTGCTCCAATGCAACGATGATCGTGTTGCGCATGATGCGCGCTCCGGGTGCATGGCGTCTTTCGCTGTCTAAGCTCGGCATTGATCCTGGCATTTGTAAGAGCATGATCTCGTGTGGTCTGCCGCTTGGCTTTCAGTCTGCTGCGTATTCGATTTCCAACGTTTTGATTCAGGTGTCGGTCAACTCGTTTGGTGCCGATGTCACCACGGCGTGGGGTCTTTCGGGCCGCTTAGATGGCATTGTCTGGATGGTTACCGAGGCGCTCGGCGTGTCGATCACCACGTTCTCGGCACAGAACTTTGGCGCGCGCAACTATGAGCGCATGCGCAAGGGCTACCATACGTCGCTCGTGCTGTCGTTTATGCTCATTGGTGGCCTGTCTGCCGTGCTGCTGGTGTTCTCGGGTCCGTTGTCGCGTCTGTTTGTCGACGATGTTTCGATTTCGGCGTACACCACGACGATTCTTCATTTCATCGCGCCGTTCTACGCGATCTTCTCGATTATCGAAAACGCGTCGGGCTCCATTCGCGGTGCCGGCGTGAGCTTGCAGCCTATGATGCTCACCATCTTTGGCACCGTTGTCTTGAGGGTGATCTGGGTGTTTGCGATCATGCCCTTCGATCCGTCGCTCGAGCATCTACTGCTGG
This sequence comes from Collinsella aerofaciens, assembly GCA_030841765.1. Lineage (GTDB taxonomy): Bacteria > Actinomycetota > Coriobacteriia > Coriobacteriales > Coriobacteriaceae > Collinsella > Collinsella aerofaciens_AV. The sequence continues at coordinate 2,770 of JAUUSS010000085.1, forward strand.
TTTACCCCGTAACCTGGCTCATCACCGCAACCATGTTCACCATCTACCACCACAGCGGCAACTGGCTAGGTCGCGCCACCGCCTAGCTCATCCGTCAGATACCCCTGATAAGTTGCGGTGAAATAGTTCCTGAAAAGCCCTTGCGGACCGTCAAACAAGTACTATTCCACCGCAACTTCCTTATGAGCTGTAGGTGTTGGCGGAAAACGAATCAATTAGTATTCGATGCCTTGGCGGGCTAGGAGGCCTTCGTCGAAGTAGTGTTTGATGGGACGTATTTCGGTGACTAAGTCCGCGAGGTCGGCCAACGGCAGCAGCCCGCGGCCGGTGAGCACGAGTTCCGTGGTGGCGGGCTTTATCGCGATCAGCGCTTCGACATCCTCGCGTGTCACGAAGCCGCGGCGCATGGCCTCGCCGAGTTCGTCCAAAATCAGAACGTCGACCTGTGATATCTGCTCGCATGCGAGCTCCATGATCTGTGCGGCGCAAGCCTCGGGCGTGTCGCGGTCAGCTTGTACGATGCGCAGCCCCAGGCGCGGCGCGGCATCGTGTTCGGCGCAGTGCAGTTTCTTGGCAAACTGCAGCCTAAGAACGTCGAGCCCGTAGCCCGTCGCGCGCAGCGCGAGCCCCAGCGCAGCCGTCGTCTTGCCCTTGCCGTCGCCTGTATAGATTTGAACCTTGCCGACTTACAGTGATGCCATCTCTGTCCTTTCGTGCCCGGCGTCGGTTTATCGCCGTCCGGGTTGGGTATTCTAGAAAGCATTATCAACCCCAGTAGATGGAGTTCAAGCAGATGGAGATGGATGACAACAAACGTAGACGGAATATGATTCTCTACGTGCTCATCGCCTTCGTCGTCTACCTCGTGCTCTCGACCGTTCTGTTCCCCAACATCGGTCACACGCAGCAGATTACGAAGACCGATTACTCGACGTTTGTCAAAGCGCTCGATAAGAAGAGCGTCGACAAGGTCGAGTACAACACGGACGATTACTCGATTTATTACACCAAGAAGGGCGAGGACGAGAACATCGCCTACAAGACGACCGGTGTGCCGAATGACGCGGGCTTTACCGATCGCGTGCTTGAGTCTGGCGCTTCGCTGGAGTCGGTCGTTCCCGATAAAAACTCGGGTTTGATGACCTACTACCTGCTCACACTCATTCTTCCCATGGCGATTTTCTTCCTCATCGGTTGGTGGCTCAACCGCCGCATGAAGAAGGCTATGGGCGATGACGGCCCGTCGATGAACTTTGGCGGCGGCGGTTTTGGCGGCGGCGGACTGGGTAAGTCCGGCGCGCGCGTGATCGCCTCCAAGGACGTGGGCGTGACCTTTAAGGACGTCGCCGGTCAGGAAGAGGCCAAGGAGTCTCTCAAGGAGGTCGTCGACTTTCTGGAGAAGCCGCAGCGCTACGAGGAGATCGGCGCCAAGCTGCCGCGCGGTGCTCTCCTTGTTGGCCCTCCGGGTACCGGTAAGACCCTGCTTGCCAAGGCTGTTGCCGGCGAGGCCGGTGTTCCGTTCTTTAGCATTTCGGGCTCTGAGTTCGTTGAGATGTTTGTCGGTCGCGGCGCTGCTAAGGTTCGTGACCTGTTTAAGCAGGCCAAGGAAAAGGCACCGTGTATCGTCTTTATCGATGAGATCGATACCATCGGTAAGAAGCGCGATGGCGGCGGCTTTAGCGGCAACGACGAGCGCGAGCAGACGCTCAATCAGTTGCTGACCGAGATGGATGGCTTCGATAACCACAAGGGTATCGTTGTCCTTGCCGCAACCAACCGCCCCGACAGTCTCGATCCCGCTCTACTGCGCCCCGGTCGTTTTGACCGCCGCATCCCCGTCGAGCTGCCCGATCTGACCGGCCGCAAGAACATCCTCGAGCTGCATGCTAAGAGCGTGAAGACCGAGCCGCCGATCGACCTGACCGCGATTGCCCGCGCCACGCCCGGTGCCTCGGGCGCCGACCTGGCCAATATCATCAACGAGGGCGCCCTGCGCGCCGTTCGCGAGGGTCGCAAGCGTGCAACCCAGGACGACTTCGAGGAGTCGGTGGAGGTCGTCATTGCCGGCCAACAGCGTAAGTCCACGGTGCTGTCCGACCACGAGAAGCAGGTCGTTTCTTATCACGAGATCGGCCATGCCATCGTTGCCGCTCGTCAGAAGGGCTCTGCGCCGGTCACGAAGATCACCATCGTGCCGCGCACGAGCGGTGCTCTTGGTTATACCATGCAGGTCGAGGAGGACGAGCGCTTCCTGACGACGCGCCAGGAGGTCTTGGACAAGCTCGCTGTCTATTGCGGTGGCCGCGCAGCCGAGGAGCTCATCTTTGGAGAGATGACGACCGGCGCCGCCAACGACATCGAGCAGGCCACCAAGCTCGCCCGTAATATGGTGACGCGCTTTGGTATGTCCGACGAGTTTGGCATGATGGCGCTCGGTACCGTGCAGAACGCGTATCTCAATCAGGACACGTCGCTCACCTGCGCCCCCGGTACGGCCGAGCGCGTGGACGCGATTGTCGCCAAGCTGATCGAGGATGCGCACGACCGCGCTTTGCAGATTCTGAAGGAGAACAAGTTTAAGCTCCACGAGCTGGCTCGTTATCTGTATAAGAAGGAGACCATCACGGGCGAGGAGTTCATGAACCTCCTCACGCGCGAGAATCCGCTGATGCCCAAGCAGCAGTAAAGCCGCGGCCGAGCCAGTAAACGCCGACGCCCCATTTGAGCAGCTTTCTCAAATGGGGCGTTTTGCTTGAGAGGGATGGAAATGAAGATCGTGGTGAGCGCCTGCTTGATGGGCGAGAGCTGCAAGTATAATGGGCTCGACAACTATCATCGCGAGTTGGTCGAGGCCTGCGAGCGTACAGGGACCGAGGTCCTCTTGGTGTGCCCTGAGGTCTTTGGGGGCCTGCCCACGCCGCGCAAGCCGTCCGAGATTGTGAACGGCGAGGTCTGTACCTGCGAGGGCGTGTCCGTTGACCTGGAATTTCGCCTAGGCGCCCAACGTGCGCTCGACATGTGCGAGCAGGCGGGTGGGCCGGAAGAGATCGCCGCGTGCATCCTGCAGGACCGTAGTCCCTCGTGCGGCGCGAGCCTCATCTACGACGGAACATTCAGTGGCACCCTCACGGCGGGCAACGGCGTCTTCGTTGATTTACTGCTCCGCCACGGTTATCGCGTGATCCCGGCTAGCGAGTTCGACCCCAGCATGCTGGAGCAATAAAAAACCACCACAAAGGTGCGGCTCCCTTGTGGTGGTTTTGGCCTGGGTCTAGAGCGTGTGGCCGTAGGCGTTGGCGGCCTTGATGGCGGCGGCGAATTTTTCGTCGGTGAAGGGCTCCGGGTTGCCTTGCTTCCACTCGTTGGTGGCGTGCGCGTGCTCGCACAGGGCAGGGATATCGGTCTCGGAAAGCTCGACCTGCTCAAGCGTTACGGGCAGCCCCATCTGCTTGTTGAAGTCAGCATAGCGCTTAAGGTTCTCGGTGTCGCCCGTGTAGGCGAACAACACGAGCACGCCCAGGCTCACGACCTCGCCGTGCAGGTAGGTGCCCTCACGCGGAATGCTGCAGGTGGCATTGTAGAACGCGTGCGCCACGCTCGAGTTGTAGTAGTAATCGTTCTGGTTGGTCAGGTTCGAGACATAGCCCGTGTTGACCACGATATCGAGCGCGATCTGCTTGACGGCCTCGCTCGACAGGTCCTGGCGCACGTCCTCAAGACCCTGGACGCCATAGGTAAACAGCGGCTCGGAGCAGGTGTGGGCGAGTGCCAGGCCAAGACCGGCGGTGTGCTCCAAATCACCGGCGCTCGTGGCGTACTCGACCTCGGGCTGCTTAGAGAGGGCATCGCCTACGCCGGCCCAGAAGTACTCTGCCGGTGCCTCGGCGATGATCTTGGGGTTGATGAAGATGTGCGCCGGTCGGTTGGGGTACGAATAGCCCTCGAGCGAGCCGTCGTCGTTGTACACGACGGCAATGGCGGTCGCAGCGGAGCAGTTGGAGCAAATCGTCGGCACCGTAAAGACGATCTTCTTGAGCTCGATGGCTGCGGTCTTCACGGTGTCGAGCGCCTTGCCGCCGCCGCATGCGATAAGCACGTCAGCTTCCTGGCAGGCAGGGGAGTTTACGACCTTGGCGATATTTGCGCGCGTACTGTTGGTGCCGTAGACGCGCGTCTCCAGAATTTCGACGTCGGTACCCGCCAGCGCAGCTTCGATACCGGGAAGTGCTGCGGCCAGTGCCCGCTTGCCACCGATGATCGCGACCTTCTTCGCGCCGTACTCGGCCAGCGCGCCGGACAGCTCGTCAAAGCAATCCTCGCCAACGGTGTAGTCGCTCATTCCAATCGTGCGCATAGCAACCTTCTTTCGTTCGATAAAGTGCTTTCAGGTATTTTGCTCCAAGAGAAGGTCCACAGCCGCGAGAAATTTCGAACGTATAAAACCAGTGTTGAGGGTTTTTCGCCGGCGCTGAACGTGCTAGCATACTCCGCATAAGCGTTGATGGGGACGAGTAGTCGGCCGTCCGCATGCCACAGAGAGCGGGGAGCGCTGAGAACCCGTGCATGCGACCGATGAAAATCACCCCGGAGCTGCGGTCCCAACGGACGTGCCGCGCAGGTTCGTCTTAGTAGACATCGCCGAGATGGTCGTCGATACAGGCCAGCCGAGTAACGGATGCGAGTGCGCGAATATGCGGGCGAGGGCATCTAAGCTGGGTGGTTAAGCGAAGAGCTTTTGCGGGCGTGCAGCTCGTTTTGTGGCGCTTCGTCCCAGCTTGTAGGGACGGGCGCTTTTTTGGTGCCCAGAGGGCGTGCGCGCCCATGACAAGAAAGGGGTACCGTGGCAAACGAGTACAAGCAGACGATGAATCTGCCCAAAACCGGATTTCCCATGCGTGCCGGTCTTTCCAAGTCCGAGCCCAAGCGACTCAAGGACTGGCAGGACAACAAGGTCTACGAGCAAGTTCTAAAGAAGAACGAGGGTCACAAGAAGTTCGTGCTGCACGACGGTCCTCCGTACGCCAACGGCCCGATCCACATCGGCCACGCCATGAACAAGATCTCCAAGGACATGATCAACCGTTACTGGATGATGCAGGGCTATGAGGTTCCCTATGTTCCCGGTTGGGACTGCCATGGCCAGCCGATCGAGCATAAGGTCGAGGAGAAGCTCGGCACCGAGAAGTTCAACCAGACCTCCACGGCTAAGATCCGCGAGCTTTGCAATAAGTTCGCTGTCGAGAACATCGAGTTGCAGAAGGCCGGCTTCCGTCGCCTTGGCGTGCTTGGCGACTGGGACAACCCGTATCTGACGCTCTATCACCAGCATGACGCCGCCGACATCGAGGTCTTCAAGGCCATGTTCGACAAGGGCATGATCTATCGTGGTCACAAGCCCGTTCACTGGTGCAAGCACTGCCACACCGCGCTCGCCGAGGCCGAGATTGAGTACTCCGACGAGACGAGCCCCTCCATCTTCGTGCGCTTCGAGATGACCTCCAAGCCCGCCGGCCTCGAGAACTTCGACGGCCCGGTCGACTTTATCATCTGGACGACCACGCCGTGGACCATCCCCTCCGACCAGGCAGTTTCCCTCAAGCCCGGCGCCGCCTATGTCGCCGTTGAGCACGAAGGTCGTGCCGAGGTCATGCTCGAGGACCTGGCTCCCAAGTGCTGCGAGGAGTTTGGCTGGGAGTACACCCCGGTCATGGTCGACGGTAAGCCCTACGTGGTTCCTGCCGAGACCTTCCACCACATCCACTACAAGCAGCCGATCTTTGACGGTGTTGAGGGCGTGGCGCTGCTGGCCGATTACGTCGGTGTCGACGACGGTACCGGTATCGTCCACAACTCGCCCGGCCACGGCGTCGACGACTACTTTGCCTGCCTCAAGGAGGGCATCACCGACATCTGCATGCCGGTCGATGACGACGGCAAGTTCTACACCGGTGAGGAGTTTGGCACCGGTGGCCCCTTCAGCGGTATGGATACCGATGAGGCCAACCCGCACATCATCGAGTTCCTGCGCGAGCGCGGCACCCTGGTCCTCGAGAAGAAGATCACGCACAGCTATCCGCACTGCTGGCGCTGCAAGCACCCGGTGCTCTTCCGTGCTACTGACCAGTGGTTTGTCTCGATGGACAAGACCGGTCTGCGCGAGCAAGCTGGCAAAGAGGTCCGCGAGAACGTCAAGTGGTATCCGGCTCACGCCGCCAACCGCATCGGCGCCATGGTCGAGCAGCGTCCCGACTGGTGCATCAGCCGTCAGCGCAACTGGGGCGTGCCTATCCCCAGCTATACCTGCGCCGACTGCGGCGAGAAGGTCATGAACGACGCCACGCTCGACGCCGTCATCAAGCTCTTCCATGAGAAGGGCTCCGACGCCTGGTTCACCGACGCTCCCGAGAGCTACCTGGGCGAGGCCTGTGTCTGCCCCAAGTGCGGCGGCCATCACCTCAAGGCCGATAAGGACATCCTCGACGTGTGGTGGGACTCCGGCGTGTCTTGGAAGGCCGTCTGTGAGTATCGCCCCGAGCTGGAGTATCCGGCGGATGTGTACCTCGAGGGCTCCGACCAGCACCGCGGTTGGTTCCAGAGCTCGCTGCTCACCTCGGTGGGAGCCAATGGTCACGCCCCGTACAAGGCGGTCGTCTCGCAAGGCTTCACCCTCGACGGCCAGGGCCGCAAGATGTCCAAGTCGCTCGGCAACGTCATCGACCCCAACAAGGTCTGCGACGAGATGGGTGCCGACATCATCCGTCTGTGGGTTGCATCCGTCGATACCAGCTCCGACGTGTCCATCGACCACGAGATCCTTGCTCGTACGTCCGATGCCTACCGTCGTTTCCGCAACACGCTGCGCTTCCTGCTCTCCGAGCTCGAGGGTCAGTTTGAGCCCGAGACCGACGGCGTCGCCTTTGCCGACCTGCTGCCGCTCGACAAGCTCATGGTTGCCCGCCTGACCCAGGTTCAGGCCGAGGTCGACGATGCTTACTCTTGCTACGAGTTCCCGCGCGCTTACCGTGCACTTTACGACTTCGTGGTTACCGAGCTTTCCAACGTGTACCTCGATGCCCTGAAGGACCGTCTGTACTGTGACAAGCCCGGCTCTCTCGAGCGCCGCAGCGCCCAGACCGTGCTTGCCGAGCTCTTCTCGATGCTCATGCGCGACCTGCAGCCGATCCTGTCCTACACGGTCGACGAGGCCATGGCCTATGCGCCCGCCGGTTGCGTCGACCACCAGAAGTACGCCGCGCTGCTCGATTGGTACAAGTCGCCCATCACGGTCGACGAGGCCAATGAGTTCGAGGGCGTGCTTGAGGCTTCACTCGAGTTACGTAGCGCCGTGACCAAGGCCCTTGAGGATGCCCGTTCTGCCGGCACTTTCACCAAGAGCCAGCAGGTTCGCGTCAAGGCGGTCGTTCCCGCAGAGATGTACGCGCTGCTGACCGGTGATAAGGCCGTCGACCTGGCCGAGTTCTACATCGTCTCCGATGTTGAGCTGACCCAGGGCGAGGAGCTCTCCGTTGCCATCGAGGCAGCCGAGGGCGAGTGCTGCGACCGTTGCTGGAACTACCGCACCACCGTTGGCGAGTTCAACGGCCACGCGCA
>JAUUSS010000086.1 GCA_030841765.1 Collinsella aerofaciens
AGCGAAAACGGCCCCAAGCGAGCAAGGTGACGTGAAAGAGGAGGGAAGCGTACTTTTGTACGCGACCGACGATTGAACGTCAGATTGCCGCTTGGGGGCGTTTGCAGCGTCGAGCTGTTACGCGGTTTGGTAAAACCGCGTAACCCTAAAGCTCTAATTCATTCAAACGGAGGATCGCAACAATATAGATCTTGAGCGCCTGCTTGAGCTGTTCCTCGTTGGCGCACTCGTTGGGGCCGTGCATCTGGCCGCCCCATGCGGGCAGCTCCAGGCCGGTCTCCTCGGGGCCAAACGAGACGGCGCGGGCAAAGTTGCGCGCGTACGTGCCGCCGCCCATGGCAAAGGGCTCGGCATGCTTGCCGGTGAACTCGTTATAGGTATCGATAAGCGCCTTCACGGCCGGATCGTCGGCAGACACCGAGAACGGCACCTTCGCACGACCCACACGGCACGTCACGCCAAAACGGCCCACGAGCGGCTCGAGCTGCTCGCGGATGGTATCGGCACTCGTGCTGTCGGGGAAGCGCACGTCGATGACCTGCTCGATATGGCCATCCGCCACACGGATGACGCCAGCGTTGCAGGTAAGCGGGCCAAACGCTGGGCTCGTCGCGTCGATACCCAGGCCGCGACCATAGGCATCCGCATGCACAAAGGCCAGGAACTTGACGAACTCGTGCTCGGCAGGCGTCAGCAGGCGCTCGTCGCGTGCACCAAACGCGTCCTCGGCCTCGCGCAGATACGACACGATCAGGCCGACGGCATTGATCGTCCCCTCGGGCATCGAGGCGTGACCGCCAATACCGTGGGCGAAAATCTGCACATGACCATTGTCGAGAGCCGTGATCTCCAGGCGGTCAGCATTCTCGACCGGCGCCGGCAGCTCATCGGCGGCAATCGCGAGCTCGCAGATAGACTGCGACGGAATGGCGTTGCTCGCCTCGGCACCGCTCCAGGACACAATGCGCCCGCCGTCGATCTTGGGGCTCACGAACGTCGCCCCAAACTGGCCCTTCTCAGCATTGCAGACCGGGAACTCGGCATCGGGCGTAAACAAAAAGTCGGGGTCTGCGTTGTTCTCCAGATAATGGTGAACGTCGGACATGCCCACTTCCTCATCGCAGCCCAGCAGCGCGCGGAAGGTGTAGCGCGGAACAATGCCGTGCTTGAGCAAGTAGGCGCCGGCGTAGAGTGACAATACCGCCGGGCCCTTGTCGTCAATCACGCCGCGACCGAGCAGCCAGCCCTCGCGGCGCTCCATGGTGAACGGGTCGGTGTTCCAGCCAGGGCCGGCGGGAACCACGTCCACGTGGCAGATAGTCGCGAGCTGTTTGTCGCCGCGGCCCGGGATATCGGCGATTCCCACATAGCCCTCGTCGTCGCTCGTCTGATAGCCGAGCTTCTGCGCGATGCCGAGCGCGCAATCGAGCGCGTCACGGACCGGGCGGCCAAACGGCGCGCCGGGCTCCGCATCGGCAGAAACTGCCACGGACGGATAACTCACCAGCTGCTCGATATCGGCGACGACATCCTCCCAGACCTCGTCGACATACTCGGCAACGCTCTGCTCCACCTGATTCATGGACGACCTCCTTACCAATGAGCGGCGAGCGTGCCCGCCCCTCACATCAAATACCTATATAGCGAAAAGTTTAGCAAGCTCGGCCACCGAGTGCACCACTGCATCGGCACCCGCCGCCTCGTGCTCGCCCGGCGCCGCCGCGCCCGAATAGATACCAATGCACGGCACGCTCATCGCGTGCGCGCCCTCGACGTCGTTAAAGCGATCGCCGATCATCACGGCATCGCCCGCGGCCGCACCCAAGGCCGCCAACGCGTCGCGGACCGAATCGGCCTTGGTCTCGCGACCCTGCGGCGGATTCATGCCAACCACCGCCTCAAACTGAGAAAGCCCGAGCTCACGCACCATGTCGATGCACTTTGCCTCCATGCGCGACGTCGCCACGGCCAAGCGCTTGCCCTGGGCGACCAACCCATCCAGCAGCTCGGGGATCCCGTCAAACACGGGATACTCCTCCGGTCCCAGCTCGTCAAAAAAGGCGCGGTACTCGTCGGCCACCACAAGCGACTCCTCGCGGGAGAAGCCATAAAAGTCGTGAAAACTCTTCCACAGGGGCGGCCCGATCATGCGACGCAGGTCACCCATCTGCGCCTCCGAAAACCCGCGTGCAGCCAGCGTCTTGCGCGTCGAGGTCATCACCGCCCGACCCGTATCGGCCACCGTGCCATCAAAATCAAACAGCACGACCGGCCGTTTGCATATCTCCAGCGCCTCCATCGGCATCCCTCTTCCCCAGTTGACGATTTCCACACCGACACTTCAAACTGTTGACTATTCAACAATTGAACCTAGAAATGTGGAACGACTCCACTATACTTGTCGCACTTTGCTCTCAGAAGGCGGCGCCGTCGCGCCCCAACGAAAGGTGCAATTATGTCTTTTGCCATCATAACCGACTCCACGTCGGACATCTCCCCCGCCCGCGCCCAAGAGCTCGGCATTTACGTGATTCCGCTGCATGTGATTATCGAGGGCGAGGACCTGCTCGACCAGGTGCAGATTACCGCCCAAGAGTACGTCGCCCGCATGGCCGGCTCCGAGCAGCTGCCGCACACCTCGCAGCCGAGTGCCGGCGAGTTCAAGGAACTCTTTGACCGCGTGCGCGCCGACGGCCACGATAGCGCCATCTTTATCTCGCTGTGCAGCGAGTGGTCCGCCTGCTACGCCAACGCCAGCCTGACGGCCGAGACGCACGAGCTCGACGTGCGCTGCATCGACTCGCGCACCGGCTCGGGCGCCGAGGGCCTGCTGGTGGAGTACGCGCTGGCCATGCGCGAGGACGGCCGCAGCCTGGACGAGACCGAGGCGCAAATCCGCGCGACGCTGCCCGACGCCCACCTGCTGCTGATTCCCCGCACGCTCGAGAATCTCGTTAAGAACGGCCGCGCGCCCAAGCTCGCCGGCCAGCTCACGCAAATGCTCAACATTCGCCTGGCCGTTTCGCCGGAGTGGAAATCGGGCGAGATCAAGGCCATAAAAAAGGGCCGCGGTGCCAAGCGCATCGTTACCAACACCATGGCCGATTGCCTCGCATTTTTGGCCGAGTATCCGGGCTCCAGCGTGCGCGTGCTCACGACCGGCGCCGCCGAGGAGCAGGAGCTTGTCAACGAGGCACTCGCGGGTCAGGATTACGTAGACGCCGGCACCGGCCCCATCGGCTGCACCATCGCCACCCACGTAGGCGTCGACGCCATCGCCATCAGCTACTGCCCCCGCTACCAGCCAACTCACTAGGGACGCCCACATCAGTTGCGGTGGAATAGGGACTGTTTTTGGCTTATTAGCCGCCAATCAATCCCTATTCCACCGCAACTTAGAAGCAGTTCGTTTGAGACGGGGCTAAAAAGACTGGTATCAAACGTTTCAGACCAGTCTTTTTAGCCCCGTCCCATTTTAGCTACTCTACATCAGCCCGCTCAGGGCGATGTCGACGGCCTCGTTGAGGTCGTCAGTAATGTGTACCAGATCCGGATCGAGCGGGCTGATCATACCGGCGCTCATCACCGGGCCGTTGGGCCAGTCGAACAGACCCCCTCGCGGTACCCACTGGACAAAAATGGCAAATATGAGTACTGCCACCAAATTAGTAGCAGCAAAATCTCGCCGGAATCGATCGTTTCGATTAATTTCACGCCTTGCCAAGGCTCAAAATGCCGTGTTTGGTGGGTTAGATATATAGAATAATGTCGAATTGGCATTCTATTCTTGCCAAATATTATGAGACTACATTAACAGCAGTACTCACATTTGACGTTATTTGACCACGGGGTCATTCGAAAACCCCTCCCCACGCCGCCAACCCGCCCCATAGCCGTCAAAAACCTTTAACAACAGCCGCCGCACGTTTTGGCACCGGCTGATTGCCACTCACGGATCGGTACCCCACTATTACCGAACCAAAATCGAAGTCGCGTATCTCATAAAGCTGAAATGACGTACCCTCATCCCAATGAACGCTGATAAGAATGGCTTTCAAATGAGCAACGGCACGCATCAATACGCCCTTTTCGGGAGCGCCCTATTCAAATTCAATAAAACGGTCGTCCACGCTTCGGATCCGTGCAAGCAAATCGTTATCTGCAGCAGCGGTCCAGACATCCGTTATACAACGCTGGAAGAATGGGAGAAAGCTGGCGATTCTTTCGATAGACGGGCGCAGATCGAAGATATCGTCACCAGCGCAAGCCCAGCGCGCGACAAACTCGAGCTCTTCCGCAATCTCTTTACTGGTCGCAAAGATGTCTACGCTCATGGGTACCGCAGAAAAGACGGAGGAATTGGCTATACGCCCGCCTGCGCAAATGAGTGGAAGTCAGGCATTTGCCCCAAAGCAAGCCACCAGAGAGTCAAATGCACGGAATGCAGCAGCCGCGTCTTCCCCGAGTTGAGCGATGCCGCGATCATCGCCCATTTCAGAGGCAATGACGATAGGCTTCGAGACGTTATAGGCCAATATGTGCTCGATAAAGACAGTAACACGAAAGTCCTGGTCATCGATTTTGACGGAGCCGATTGGAAAGAAGCGACGAAAGCCATTCGACATGTCGCAAAAAGCCACGGAATCGATGTCGCAGTTGAGCGATCGAGATCGGGCGACGGCGCACATGTCTGGTTTTTCTTCCTAGAGCTCGTCAGCGCAAAGACCGCACGAGATTTTGGAAGCAGCCTTATCACCGAAGCGGCGATACTGAACAAGACAATCACCTTCAAAGCATTTGACCGAATGCTGCCCGCGCAGTCCACCATTCCTGAGGGCGGCTTTGGAAATCTCATAGCGCTGCCTTTTCAAGGAAAAGCGCAGCGAAAAGGGAACAGCGTATTTGTTGACGAGCAATTTGAGCCCTTTCCCGATCAATGGCTTTACCTTTCGCAAATCCAGTTAATCCCGCGCGTGACGGTGCAAAATCTGATCGAGAGCATCGAAAATAGGTCACATGGAATAGCAGCTGTTGCGGCGGCAAACACCGGTGTGCCACATTCCCAGAGACTGCGAAAGCGGCTTCCGCTCACACCGCGGGACTTCCCGTCATCGCTGTCCGTCACGCAGACCGATATGCTCTATATCCCCGAAAAATCTCTGAGTCCCGCAGCTCAAATGGAAGTCCGCAGGCTTGCAACATTTGCCAACCCAGAATTCTTCCGCGCACAATCTATGCATCAATCGGTATTCGGCAAACCGCGGTTCATAGACCTCAGCGAACTTAGAGATGGCTACGTCGCGATTCCCAGAGGCTGCAAGGTTCAACTTGAGCGGCTGCTTCAAGAAGCCGGCGTTTCTGCCCACTATTCAGACAAACGCAAGTCGAGCCATCCAATTGCGATGGCATTTAAAGGGACTCTTCGCCCTGAACAGCAAATTGTCGCTGAACAGATGCTCAGCTATGAAGACGGGATCATGTCCGCACCGACGGGGTTCGGCAAAACCGTCATCGGAGCTTATCTTATTGCTGCCATTGGTCTTCCAACGCTCGTCATCGTTCCTAAAACTGCGCTCATTGCCCAATGGAAATCCCAACTCGAACGATTTCTCGACATCACGGACAACAGAGAGCCCGTCCGAACCCCAAAGGGACGAATCAGCAAAAGACAGCCTCCGCTCATTGGGCAAATCGGAGGAGGCAAGACCGCCATAAGCCGTCTCATCGACATTGCTTCATTCCAGTCGCTATCCGGCAAGGATCCCCAAACCGGCGAGTCATTAGCCAAGGAGTTCGTTCGCGATTACAGTCTCATCATCTGTGACGAATGCCACCATGCGGCCGCGCCACAGCTTGAGCTTGTCCTCAAGTCCGCTCCTGCCAAATATGTATATGGCCTTTCCGCAACGCCCGAGCGTTCGGACGGACTCACGCGGGCACTCTCGATGCTCTGCGGCCCGGTTCGCTATGTCGTCGATCCAAAAACGCAAGCAATCCAACAGGGGATTCAGCGCATTGTTAGACCGCGTTTCACCGGAATTCGATTACCCACCTACGGACCAGGAGCATCCTTTAACCAAATTCTCGATCTCCTGTGTGTACACGCCGCGAGAAACGAAGCAATTATCGAGGACGCCCTCGAGGCCGCATCAAACGGCCGGCATCCGCTTGTGCTATCTAAAAGAAAAAAGCATGCCGAAGAGCTATGCAGGCTACTTCAAAGCCGTGGACACGAACCCATACTCTTAACCGGAGAAATCGACGCCAAAGAAAGAAAAGCAATACTGAAGAGTCTTCCCAGCTTTGAGCATGATCATCGAATCATCGTCGCAACTGAAAGTCTTCTGGGCGAGGGCTTCGACCTGTCTTACCTTGACACTTTGCTCATTGCCACTCCAATATCTTGGGACGGCAGCATAACGCAGCAGGCAGGTAGGCTACACAGAAGCCACGAGGGCAAACAGCGGGTTGAGATATTCGACTATGTTGACCTGTCGATACCCATGTTCGCGCGCATGTACCAAAAGAGGCTCAAGACCTACGCCAAGCTGGGGTATGAAGTCTTTGCGGCAAACGACAACAGACAGGACGATCGAAACATCCTCGTTAGGTCGGCAAGAGCCGTGGAGGCTTTAGTGAATGACATCGAGAACGCATCGAAAAGCATTTTTATTGCCGCACCCTACGCGTCCGCCGCATGCCTTGAAAAGCTCGCCGCTGCACTCGCGGATGCCGCTACCCGTGGAATTGCCCTTGAGATTTCTATTGCTTCAACTCCACGCGATGACGTGAAAGCGATTTTTGCCGAGATGAACGTCAACTATCTCATCAAAGCCGAAGGACGCCTGTGCGCATCAGTGATTGACGAGGAAACTGTCTGGTACGGAGCTATTCCGTTGCTGGCTTTCCCAAAGAAAGAAGACTGCAGCATTCGTTTCAAAAGCAGCGAAGTCGCAGCCGAGCTTTTGAGCGAAATTCAGCGAAAAGTGGAACCGGAGGCCGCGGCGACGAACGGGGTACCCCCAGCAGTTGCGGTGAAATAGGGACTGTTTTTGACTTATTAGCCGTCAATCAATCCCTATTCCACCGCAACTTAGAAATCGGCAATCAGCCCTGCGGGCCCTGGAACAGCTCCTCATGCGAGCCCATTCTGACCAGCCGGATCACAGGATTAGTCTTATGCGGTAAGTAGAGAACGACCACATCGACCAAGCCATCGGATAGGTGGAAATCGATGTGGCCGTTGTAGTTTCCGCCCGGGTTTGAGAGCTCGTGGGCGCCATACTCCGCCGGAAGTGACCCATGAGCCACAAGCTCTGCAACCGCCGCTTTAAACTCACTTTTTAGCTGCGGATGCATGCGCATCGTTCGTTTGTAGTCCACCTTAAATTGAGCCTCGACTTTAATCTCGAACATCGCTATTCCTCATCGAGGAATGACATAAGCTCATCAGCGTTATTGAATGACAGGCTATCGTCCGGCAAAATCCCCAGCTCATGAGCCTCGGCGATCACCATGGCGCGCCTCGTCACCTCGTTGGGCACCTCCGCCCTTCCTACAATCTCAAAAGGAATCTTTCGCTGATTTACCAGCTGCCGAACGGCAAGATTGAGATAGGAATTGAGGCTGAGGCCGACCGAATCCAAGAACTCAGTCGCCTGCTCCTTGAGCCCCTCTTCGATTCGAACCGTCGTAGGCTTAACTGTTGCTGTAGACATTTGCGACCTCCTCGCCCTCGTCTTTTACACCAGTATACCCAATATAAATGGCAATCTGATGTTAGATAACATCAGATTGCCATGCGTATTCATGTCGCGTGGACACGATTGATCTACATCAGCCCGCTGAGCGCAATGTCAACGGCCTCGTTGAGGTCGTCGGTAATGTGTACCAGATCCGGATCGAGCGGGCTAATCATACCGGTGCTCATCACCGGGCCGTTGAGCCAGTCGAATAGGCCCTGCCAGTACTCGGTGCCCACCAGCACGAGCGGCATGCGCTTGACCTTGTGCGTCTGCACCAGCGTGAGAACCTCGAACATCTCGTCGAGCGTGCCAAAGCCGCCGGGAAATACGATGGCGCCCGAGCTGTACTTAACGAACATGGTTTTGCGCACAAAGAAGTAGCGGAAGTCCATGCCGAGGTTCACGTATTTATTGAGCCCCTGCTCGTGCGGCAATTCAATGCCTAGGCCAACTGACTTGCCGTTGACACTCGCCGCTCCCCTGTTGGCCGCTTCCATGATGCCGGGGCCGCCACCGGTGATGACCGCCACGCCACGTTGCGCGATCTTGCGCCCGACGGTACGCGCCGCCTTGTAGAGCGGATCGGTCTTGGGCGTGCGGGCGCTACCGAAGATGGTCACCGCAGGTCCAAGCTCGGCAAGCGCGCCAAAACCATCGACAAACTCTGCCTGAATGCGCAGCACGCGCCACGGGTCGGCATGCAGCCAGTCGGTCGAGTCCTCGGGCGCCAGCAGGTTGGCGTAGGTGTTGTCCTTAGGAATCATGGGGCCGCGCATGACCACGGGGCCGCGGCGGTACGTCTCGTCGTAGACAGGCTCGCCCTCGACGTTCTCATTCTTAATCATGGGTACTCCTATCGAGAAAAAGAAAAGCGGGCGGGGTCGACGCCATGCGTCAAACACCCGCCCGAACATCAACTATTCGGTATGGTACCCACGATGCATCAAGCACTTGCAAGCTATCGGTCAGCGGTCGCGCAACCGGTGTCAGCGAATGTGACGACCGGCTGGCGCTCGACCATTGCCGTGCCCACGCTCTGCAAGCATGTCTGTCGCTCTTAGTAGTCCACCGCCGCAGGGCTGTTCATCCAGTCGCTCACAAACGCGCTGTAGCGGCCCTCGATAATGGCCTGGCGGGCGCGCTGCATCAGGTTGAGCAGGTAGTAGATGTTGTGCATCGACAGCAGAATGCCGCCGAGCATCTCCTTCTGCGTGACCATGTGACGGATGAGCGCGCGGCTGTAGCCGCCCGTGCACACCGGGCAGGTGCAGGTGGGGTCGATGGGGCCGTCGTCGTGCGCAAAGCGCGCGTTACGGAAGTTAAGGCGACCTTCACTGGAGAACGCCGTACCCATGCGACCGGTGCGCGTCGGCAGCACACAGTCGAACATGTCGATGCCCACGCCCACGCCGCGCACGAGCGTGGTGGGGTTACCGACACCCATCAGGTAGCGCGGCTTATGCTTGGGCATGTACTCGCTCACGAGCGGCGCCAGGGTCTCGAACATGGTCTCGTGATCCTCGCCCACCGAATAGCCACCGATACCATAGCCCGGGAAGTCGCCGCACTCCTCCAGATGGCGCAGCGAGCACAGGCGCAGATCCAGGTGCATGCCGCCCTGAACGATACCAAAGAGTGCCTGGTCGTCGCGGGTATGCGCCTTATAGCAGCGCTCGGCCCACATGCTCGACAGCTCGACGGCACGCTCAACGTAAGCGCGCGTGGCGGGATAGCCCGGGCACTGGTCCAGCTGCATGCAGATGTCGGAGCCGAGCTTCATGGCGATTTCCATGTTGTCCTCGGGCGTCCAAAACACGTGGCGGCCGTCGTAATCGTTGACGATAAAGCGCACGCCCTCGTCGGTGAGCTTGACGGCATCGTTGTGGCTGAAGACCTGGAAACCGCCCGAGTCGGTGAGGATGGGGCCGTGCCAGTTCATGAACTTGTGCAGGCCGCCCAGCTCGGCGATGGTGTCCTCGCCGGGACGCATGGAGAGATGATAGGTATTGGCGAGCACGATCTGGGCGCCGAGCTTCTTGACAGTCTCGGTAGGAATGCCCTTGACGTTTGCCTTGGTGCCCACGGGCATAAAAATCGGCGTCTCGATGTCGCCGTGCGGGGTGTGCAGCACGCCGGCACGCGCATGCGTCGTCGGGTCCTCGGCGATCAGGTCGAATTTAAAAAGGCTCTGGTCCATAAACTGGAACTCCTTGGTTGCGGTTCATACGCAAACCATTATACGGGCAACCCGCAAAGAGCACCGACTCGACAGAAACTGGTGCAAAGGAAACCTGCCCCTTGCGACAACGGATCATTTCCGACAGCCACAGCAACGCCGATGCTATGGCACCGACAGCGAAAACCCGCCAGAGCGAGCAAGGTGCCTTCAAGCAAAATGGCGCCGCAGGTTGAGCATAAGTCAGCGAGCGGGCCGCATTTGAGACAAGGTGACGTGAAACGAAAGGGCGCTGACCT
>JAUUSS010000188.1 GCA_030841765.1 Collinsella aerofaciens
ACCATGGTCGTGGGCATCATCGGCGCGTTCTTCGGCGTGCTGGCGTAAGGGCCCGGCTGCATAGATTTTCGTTGCAACCTGGAAAGGGGATGGAGCAGGCCTATGCCCTCCATCCCCTTTTTGTATAGAAGGAGTTCGTATGTTCGCGAAGGATCGCGAAGCAATGCGCCTGACGCCGGCAGAGGTCAGGCTGATTCTTATTGAGTCCCTGCAGTGGTGCGCCAACAACGCGGTCTACTTTTTGGGGCTTATCGGTGCGGCCACGTATGATTTGGCTGGCACGGCCTTTTTGGTTGCCGCCATTACGCTCGTGCGCAATCTTATGACGTCGGTGGGCAATATGGTGTCGGGCTCGGTCATCGATCGCTTTGGACCGCGCCGGACGTCGTTTGTGACGTGCGTGATTACGGCAGTGCTATCGCTTGGCGTGGGGTTGGCGCCGTTGTCTGTCCCCGGGCTTGTGTTTGCCGCGTGCGTCTTGGGACTTGCGGGCGGCTTTATCAACACCTGCACGCATGCGTTTCCGGGATACCTGGAGTCGACCACCGAGGGCCGTACCCGCGTGAACGGCCTCATGGTGTTCTACAGCAATATCGCCTATACCGCTGGCCCGCTGCTCGGCGGTGCCATCGTGAGCTGTTTTGCCACGCAATCGGTCTATCTGCTCATGGCGGGCATGATGGGTGTGGCGGCCGTGCTCTCCTTGGGCTGTCACGAGTGTGTTGCTCCCGCAAAAGGGGAGAAGCCGAAGGGCGGTATTTTGGGCGGCATGGCCGAGGGTGCGCGACTTACGTTTCGCGACCACGACCTGCGCCTCATCTTTATATCGGGCTTTTTGGGTTTCTTTGCGTTCGGCGCGTTCGATTCGCTGGAGTCGTTGTTCTACCGCGATGTGCTCAACGTGGATATCGTCTGGCTGGGCTGGCTGTCCTCGGTCGTGGGCCTCACTTCCTCGGTGGGTGCGTTCATCCTGACCAAGCTTTCTGCTCGCCATGTCAACCTGCGATTGCTGCTCGGCGCGCTCATGGCCGTGGGCATTGGGTCCATGGTGTACGTGGGCACCGATATGCTGGGGGTCGCGATTATCGGTCAGGCGATTAACGGTCTGGCCTGGGGATTCCTGGAACCGCTGCAGATGATCTTGATTCAGGAGCGCGCCGACATCAAATACCTGGGGTGCATTACCGGCTTTGTGCGTTTTGGCCTGATGAGCGCCGGCGTGCTGCCGCTGCTGGCGGCTCCGTTTTTGGCGGAGGCTTTGGGCGTTCAGGCGGTGCTGTTTGGGGCATCGACCATTATTGCGCTGGTAGGAACGCTGTTCTTTGTCACACAAGGGAGGCGCCAGAGGCGTTAGCTATACATTCAATTCTAATTTAATACCACTCACCAGAGAATTTCGACCGTTCACCGAGGATTGGAGCAGATTGATAAGTGGTATTAAAAACACATTAGGTGTATGTCTATAATTGGTATCGAAAAGAAACGCGATGTATAGAGTTGCGTGCAGGACAGAAAGGAAAAGCCATGAAGGAAACCGAGAAGATCGAGATCATGCACTTTAGCCAGGAGGGCTACGTCGAGGACGGCAAGAACGTCTACGAGGCCGGCAAGAAGATGACCGCGCTCGCCGACAAGGTCGCCGACGAGGGCTACGACGC
>JAUUSS010000087.1 GCA_030841765.1 Collinsella aerofaciens
CGAGCTGATCGACCACATAATCGAAGGCAGTCGGGGCATCGTAGCTCAAACGCTGGATATTGAAGAGCGCCTGAACCGCGGCAATGGGCAGCACTTGCTTAAAGATGCAGATAGCGATCAGGCGAGCAATCTGCTCGCGGCCATATTGCTTTTTGACCGGAGCAGGCACCAGGCCGATCTTCACATAGTTATTGATCATCGATGGCGTAATGACAGGCTGCTCCACGCAAATGGACAGTGGCTCCATCCACAGCGCGACATACTCAATGACCTGATCGCGGTAGAGCGTCACGTTGGGCAGCTGGTCATAGCGAGTCAGGCTCAATGTATTAAGTTTACGCACGATATCGGACTGAATAAATGCATCGGGCAGCACAGTGGGCTGAATATCCTCAGGCTTAATGCTGACCGACGAATCGGACATCGGGATAACGTGTTTGGCGTGGTTCATAAGAATCCTCCGTTCATTGGCTATATTGTATTCTAGGTTATCTAGTTTTGCATACCATATAGCCGGCAAGTAAAAGTGGCTGGACAGCACATTGGTGCACCGACCAGCCACTTTGTTTAAAGATAGCAACCTTACATAAGATATATTATCGTACTTATCCACGGAGAAACGCGTATACGCTCGTTGCCGCTATGGCTCCATCAGAAACGGCAGTCACAACCTGGCGTAAACGCTTGGAACGGATGTCGCCAGCGGCAAATAGACCTGGCGTGCGGGTCGCCATGAAATCATCAGTAACAATACCGCCGTCCGGCGCCAGATCGACTAGATGCTCAACGAGCTCGGAATGGGGCTGCGTTCCGGTAAAGACAAAGATACCAAACGAGCCAGGGACAAATGACTCGGTGTGAGTTTCCCCGGATGCATTGTCCTTAAAGGTAATCGTCGTTGGCATGGCTTCGCCCGAGAGCTCGACAATACTAGTTTGGTACCTAACTGAAATATTATCTTTTGCAAGAACTTTTTGAACCACACCATCGGGGGCACGGAACTGATCGCGGCGCAAAACGATGGTCACGCTGCTGGCGATTTCTGACAAGAACAGAGCTTCCTCGCAGGCAGCATTGCCGCCGCCGATGACAAAAACCTGCTTGCCGCGAAAGAACATGCCGTCGCACGTCGCGCAATACGAAACGCCGCGACCGCGATATGCATCCTCGCCAACAAAACCAGCAGATCGCGGCGTGGCACCCATGCAAGCGATAACGCTCGAGGCCGACGTATCGCCCAAATCGTGATGCACCGTAAACAGCGCTGCATCGGCATCGTAATCGATACCCGTAACCATGCTCCATGTAACCTGTGCTCCCAGGCCCTCTGCATGCTGCTGAAAACGCTCACCGAGTTCGGCGCCACTCAAGAGCGGAATGCCCGGATAGTTCTCGACTTCATTGGTCGTGGCGATCTGCCCTCCCGACATGCCCTGTTCAATCACGGTCGTCGTTAGGTTGGAGCGCGCCGCATAAATGGCCGCAGCATAGCCCGCAGGGCCGCCACCGATAATCGCAACATCGATCGGCTGATGGGTAGTCATGAAGAGACCTCCTGTCGAAAGATTGGCGTTCTTTGCGCTCATACCCAAATTTACGTGAACATGACACTCATGCACTACAATGATAAATCGCGTAACAAAGCTGAAGGGGAGTTATCGATGGATCAAACGCAGATGAGCAATAGCGCTCCCCTGCCCATGCAAGCCACTCCCCAACCGGAGCAAATGACCGTTTCACCTGCACAAAAACCCCTAGTAACCATTGTGCACGCATCGGTTGGATCGGGCCACAAAGCCGCCGCCAACGCGATTGCACAAGCATTTGAACTTATCCGCGGCACCAAGGGAATCCCTGAGGATATTGAAATTGAAGTGCTCGATATCCTTGATTTTGGACGTATTAAATTCGACGGCAATAAGACCGCGGCTTCTTTTACGGGAGCCACACGCCCCATTTACGACCTGACCTGGCGATATACGCTTACGGGACATCTTCTCTGGGGTGGCGGCACGGCATGGTCGCGTATTATGTTCCCCGCCTTCAACGAATATATTCGTCGCCGCAGGCCTATAGCCGTGGTCGCAACGCACATCACAGCAGCCAATGTTGCCGTGGGCGCCCGCGTAATTACGGGTATCGATTACCCGGTCATCTGTGTGCCGACCGATTACGAAGTCGAAGGCTTTTGGCCCCACAAGGACACCGACCTATTCTGTGTAGCCAACGAGTTTATGGCCGAAACGCTGCGCCCGCGCAAGGTTCCCGAGTCAAAGATCCGCATAACGGGCATCCCCATCCGAGCCGGTTTCGATTCAGATTACAAACGCGAAGATGAGCTCAGCAAGTTCAATCTCCCCATAGACAAAACCGTCGTATTGGTGATGGCCGGTGCCAGTTTACCCCAACCATACGTGCGTTTCCGCGCCGCGATGGACCACACGCTCCCCTTCTTACGCAGCTTTGAGGACATGCACTTTGTCTTTTTACCGGGCAAGGATAAAGAATACGCCACCCGACTCAAGACGCTCTTCGACGCCATGAAGCTCGAAAACGTCACGGTTCTAGACTACGTGGACGACATGGCGGCCCTCATGCACGGCTGCGACCTGGCAATTCTCAAATCGGGCGGACTCACCGTCACCGAGTGCCTGTGCGCGCATCTGCCGATGATCCTGCTGGGCAAGTCCTATGGCCAGGAAAAGGCAAACACCACGATGCTCACCGGCATGGGCGCCAGCATGCATGTCACCACCGCACGAGAACTCATCGTGACGTTGCGCCATCTCCACGATCATCCGGAGTCGCTCAAGGCACTGCTCATCAATGGCGAAGTCCTGCGCCGTCCACACGCAGCCGAGGACATCGCCATCGCCACCATGGAGCTTGCAGGTAAGCCCCAAAAACGTAAACGAGCCTTCTGCCGCTTCTACTGGGGAGGAAAGCCCGCGCATATCCGCTAGTCGAATGTCCGCCGCTCTGCCGGAGCCGCCCTTATATCATTCCATGCTCAAACATTCTCGCTTCGCAGGGCGCACTAATCCCGCCCGTCCGGGACTCACCCATATCATTCCATGCTCAAACATTCTCGCTTCGCTACGCTCGCTGCGAAACTGCGCGTGGAACGATATGGGTGAGCCCCGGACGGGAGGCTTCTTGCTTGAAAACAAATTGAAATCCAACTAGTAAGCCGGTGCGACAAAGGAGAAATCCCCTTGTCGCACCGGCTTACCAATTGATTAATGCTAACGGTTACCAGCGAAGATACACGGTAGTTGCAAGCATGCAAACGTAGCTCACCCGTGGGAGGGCCCTATATATCGTTCCACGCACAGTTTCGCAGCGCAGCGAGAATGTTTGAGCATGGAATGATATATAGGGGCCTCCCACGGGTGAGCGGACATTACAATACGCCGCTAGAACCGAAACCGCCGACTCCTCGGTCGGTTTTATCCAGTTCGTCTACCTCTATGAGGTTAACCGTGGGGACTTCTTGGATGACGAGTTGGGCTATGCGGTCGCCTTTGTTGATTTGGATGTTGTTGGAGGGATCCAGGTTGATGAGGATAACCTTGAGTTCTCCTCGGTAGTGGGCGTCGATGAGGCCCGGCGTGTTGACTATAGATAGGCCCTGCTTGATAGCCAAGCCGCTGCGGGGCTGGACGAAGCCGGCGTAGCCATCGGGCAGGGCGATGGCCAGCCCAGTAGAGATCAGACGACGTTCGAAGGGCTTCAGGACGCAGTCCTCGTTGGAGCGCAGATCCAAGCCGGCATCGGTGGGATGGGCGTATTTGGGAAGCTCGACGGTGGGGTCGAGACGCTTTATGTTGACGGTAATGTTGGACATGGAATCACCTTAGCTTGTCGAGCTCTTGCAGAAACTCATCGACGTCTTTGAAATCGCGGTAGACCGAGGCAAAGCGGATGTACGCCACCTTGTCGATCTTGGCCAAACGCTTGAGCACCATGTCACCCAACTCATGGGACGTGACGGCCGTCAGCGTACGAGAACGCAGCTCGACCTCGATATCGTCGATAATCTCATTGAGCTTCTTAGTGTCGATATCGCGCTTGATGGTGGCGCGCATCAAGCCGACGAGCAGCTTATTGCGATCGAACCGCTGCTTAGTTCCGTCCGACTTAATGACCTCAATTGGGTCTTCGCATCGCTCAAACGTTGTAAAGCGGTAGTTACACGAGCAACATTCGCGACGGCGCTTAATGGTGTTATTTGACTCCTGCATACGGGAATCAACGACGCGGGTATGTGCCTTGCCGCATTTGGGACAGCGCATAGTACCTCCTCTTAAACGATAACAAGGGTACCATGCGCAGCGCGATAATGATTACGAACGAGCAGGAACCTTAAGATGCGCACCGGCGGCGAGCGAACCGTGCTCCAGATGATTGACGTTACGGATTATGTCGGAAGTCTCTTGCGTGGAAAGGCCTTCGATTGGATATTCCTCGGCAAGCGACCAAAGAGAATCGCTAGGCTGAACGCGAATGGTCTCATAGGTAACGTTGGAAACGGACTCGGCATACGCGGCGTGACGAGCGCTAAAGACCGACGTAGCGAGGACAAAGAAGAGTGTAAGCGCAACGGCAACGGCGACGATCGTCGGAACCTTCAGGGCAACGCGGGCCGGCGCGACTACAGCCCGCTGATTGCGAGCAGGCTTTACGGTCAAAGGCTGAAAGCCGGAGCGGCCACCCTGAACAACCGTAAAAGTGGGTTCTGCAGGCGTCTCGAGCTTAAGGGCGAGGTTTCCCTGGACCATATTCGTTGCGTTCATCATGTTCTCCTCTCGCGTGTTTTGCTGAGAACAGTTTTATCAAGCCGCGCGGACAAAAATGTCTAGCGCGAGAACGAATGTTCGGTTATTATTATCTTCGAACAGTTGTTCCTGTCAAGCAAAATTCGAACATTTGTTTGACATGGGTAGAGAGGATGCCCTGATGGCTCGCAAAATTACCAAGCGTCAGCAGCAAATTTACGACTTCATCAAGGAATATCAGCAGGAGAAGGGTTATCCGCCCAGCGTGCGCGAGATGGCTTCTGCCGTGGGCCTTTCCTCCCCCAGCACCGTGCACGCCCATCTATCTGCCCTGGAGGCGCGCGGGCTACTCAAGCGCGATGCCACCAAACCGCGCGCTCTGGAACTCTTTAACGAGGACGGTTCCTCTGTCTCAATTTCTAAATCTGACGAGACCACCGCACCTCGCGGAACGGTCTCACTACCGCTCGTTGGTCGCGTCGCGGCTGGGATTCCCATTCTGGCCGAGCAGAATATCGAAGACACATTTACTATCCCGACCGAAATCGCCACTGATCAGGGTTCCTTTATCCTTGAGGTGCATGGGAGCTCAATGATCAATGTCGGTATCTTCAATGGCGATTACATCATCGTCCGTGAACAAAAGAGTGCCATGAACGGCGAAATTGTCGTGGCTATGATTGATGGTTCAGCGACCGTCAAGACGTTCTACAAGGAGCAGGGACGCGTACGCCTGCAGCCTGAGAATGACACCATGGAGCCTATCTATGCAACGAATCCCGTTATCTTGGGCAAAGTTGTCGGCTTGATGCGCCGGTTCTCGTAATGCAAAAACGCATCACCATCTTTGATACCGTCCGCGGGCTTACGATGATTTCAATGGCAGGTTTTCACGCTTGCTACGATCTTGCCTACCTGTACGACTGGGATATGCCCTGGTTTACCCAGACTGTCTTTCAAGACATCTGGCGCGCCAGCATCAGCTGGGTATTTTTGTTTATCGCGGGTTGGATGTGCACCCTTTCGCGCAACAATATCAAACGTGCCGCCAAATACGCCTTAGCAGCACTCGTCGTCTGGTTGGCAACAACACTTGTCTCAGTTGACGATTCGGTTAATTTTGGCATCATCTACTGCATGGCCGCATGTACCGGCATCGTGGCGTTGACCGATCCCGTCCTTAAGAAGATATCGGCGAGATGGGGCATGTCGCTATGCCTTGTGTTGTTCGCCCTCACCTGGAGTATCCCCAAAACGATCTACCCTGTCCCCTACCTGGCGTGGCTGGGATTTCCGAGCCTTGGGTTTGTTTCAGGTGATTACTACCCCATCATCCCGTTTATCTTTATGTATCTTGCAGGATACTTCGCCGCACATATAGCGCAGGGAATCGATAAGACCGCCCTAAGCTGGGCCTACGCCAACCCCCTGCCGGCGCTCGCCAGCCTTGGACGTCATGCACTCCCCTTTTATCTGCTGCATCAACCCATTATTCTGGGCTTTTTGGAGCTCGTCTACTCGGTGCGATAACGCTTGAGCCGCGGCGCGATACGGGCCGGCAGCTTCGCCACAATACGAACGCCGTCCTCAAGATATTCCTCGTGCAAAAGGGTTCCCTGCTCATGCACCAGCGTGATGAGGGCGCCCTCGCGATACGGGATATCAGCAGAGAGCAACACATCGGTAGCAGCCGCCTCACGAGCAATACGGTCGACGAAATCGTCGAGTCCCTCGCCCGTCTGGGCCGAGAACAGCACGGCCTCGGGATAGCGACGACGGAAGCTCAGACGATCAACGCTATCGAGAAGATCGATTTTATTGAATACGGTCAGCGTTAAACGCTCTCCAGCGCCGATCTCATCAAGAACGCGGTCGACAGCCTCAAGCTGCCGCTCATAGTCCTCGTCAGACGCATCTACGACTTTGAGAATTAGATCGGCACCCAACACCTCGGACAGCGTCGATTTAAAGGCATCGACCAGACCATGCGGCAGCTTTTGAATAAAGCCGACGGTATCAGTAATCGTCATGCCGCGACCGCCGGGCAGGCGATACGAACGCGTCGTCGGGTCGAGCGTAGCAAACAGCTTGTCCTGCGAAAGTACCGTAGAGCCGGTCAGGCGATTGAGCAACGTCGATTTACCGGCATTGGTATAACCGGCTAACGCGACGCGAAACGCCGGTGACTCAATGCGGCTCTTGGACTGGACATCGCGATGCTGTTCAACCTGCTTGAGCTCACGACGAAGCGCGGCAATCTTATTGCGAATCAAGCGACGGTCAACCTCGAGCTGGCTTTCACCCTGGCCAAAGCGCGAACCGATGCCGCCGCGCGTCTGCTCCTTGGCAAGATGGCTCCACATGCCACGCAGACGAGGCAACAGATATTGAAGCTGCGCCAGCTGCACCTGTAGACGACCCTCGCGCGTCTGGGCATGCAGGCCGAAAATATCAAGAATGAGCGCCGTGCGATCGATGATCTTAACCGGTTCGCCCACGGCCTTCTCCAGATAGGACTGCTGTGAAGGCGTCAGATCGTCGTCAAAAATAACGACATCGGCATCCATGCGATGCACTAAGCCGCACAGCTCTTCAACCTTGCCGGAACCGATAAACGATTTAGGATAGGGTTTAACCAGTCGCTGCGACAAACGAGCAACACACCGGGCGCCAGCCGTGTGCGCCAGGCGCTCAAGCTCATCGAGCGAGCGATCGAGCGGCCACGCATTGTCGCGCCACTCGACGCCGACAAGAATGGCACGCTCAGGCTCGGGTGCTGTGGGAACGAGGGGAAACCGGGCCATCAGGCAGCCTCGATGCGATGCAAGATATCCTCAACGACCTCATCGACCGTATATTCGTCCATATCGAACCACACAATACGATCGTCGCGCTTAAACCACGAAAGCTGACGCTTGGCATAGCGACGCGAACGCATCTTAATGAGTTCACGAGCCTCATCCATAGTCATCACACCGTTAAAAGCATCAATGATTTCTTTGTAGCCAATCGCCTGCATCGAAGTGAGCGCATCTTCAAGCCCCTGGTCCATAAGGCCACGGACCTCATCAACAAGACCCTGCTCAAACATGAGGTCAACGCGCAGGTTAATGCGCTCGTAAAGCAGCTCACGATTGCGTGTCAAGCCAAACCACAAGGCATGATAATGCTCACATGGAACACTAAACTGTGACTTTTGCTGTGCGTAGGAAACGCCGTCATCATGCATTTCGAGCGCACGAATCACGCGGCGCACATTATGAGGATGAATGACCGCGGCAGACTCAGGATCGCGCTCGGCAAGCAGCTTATGCAGCGCTTCCTCACCAATGCGCTCGGCAAGTTCCTGATAACCCGCACGGCGATCGTCCTCAAGTTCTCCCGAGGGAAAATCCATCTCATCGAGGGCGGCCTTGAGATACAGGCCCGTACCCCCGCAAAACACCGGAAGACGTCCAGACCCGAGCAGGCGCTCAACATGCGCGCGAGCGTCTGCCTGGTAAAGCGCCGCAGAGTACGCGACGCCCGGCTCTACGATGTCAACGAGACGCAGAGGCGCCGTACACTCATCGGGCGTCATCTTTGCGGTGCCGATATCCATACCGCGATAGATTTGCATCGCATCGCACGACAGCACTTCAGACGAAAGGCGAGCGGCCAAACGGTCAGCGACGTCACTTTTACCAACCGCCGTCGGACCGACGATCGCAACGGCGGAAAGACCTGCCCCGGGAGAAATCATTAGCGCGGCTCACCCACAACGGAGCCTGACAAATACCACGTCTTAGCAACGTCGACGTCAACATCAACGATCTTACCGACAAGCTGGTCGATGCTATATCCCTCGGGAATGGGCGCATGAACGGTCTGATTCTTGGGGCTCTTGCCCAGCAGCACCGCATCGTTCTTTTTACTCGTACCCTCAATGAGCGCCGGCACCACGGTATGGAGCTCACCCTGGTTGTACTCGTGCGCTGTCGTCTCGATAACCTTGACCAGACGGTTAAAGCGCTCAAGGATGACCTCGTGCGGTGTGGGATCATCAATCTCGGCGGCCGGGGTACCAGCGCGCTTGGAGTAGATGAAGGTATAGGCCTGGGCATAGCGGACCGTCTCGGCAAGCGAGAGCGTCTGCTCAAAGTCTTCTTCAGTCTCGCCTGGGAAGCCAACGATAATGTCGGTCGAGAGCGCGATATCGGGCATGCGGTTGCGAATGCGATCGACCAGGCCCAAATAGTCCTCACGTGTATAACGGCGATTCATCTCTTTGAGGATCCGCGTCGAACCTGACTGGACGGCCAAGTGCAGCTGCGGCATAACGGCAGGCGTCTCGGCCATGGCGTCGATGGTCTCGGGCAACAGGTCCTTGGGATGCGAAGACGTAAAGAAGATGCGCTCCACACCCGTATCGCCCACGGCACGCAGCAGATCGGCAAAACGCGGCTTGCCAAACAGATCGCGACCATATGAGTTAACGTTTTGGCCCAGCAGCGTAATCTCACGCACGCCCTGGCGCACCAAACCGGTCACCTCGTCGACAATCTCCTCGAAGGGGCGGCTCTTTTCGCGACCGCGCACGTACGGCACGATGCAATAGGTGCAGAAATTATTGCAGCCCGTCATGATGGGCACCCAAGCGTGATACTGGGTCTCTCGATGCCACGGCATGCTCATGGCATCCGTATCCTCATGCTCATTGGTGCGGATATGACGCTTGCCGTCAAGGAACGCCTCGGCAATGAGCTCGGCCACATGTGCGATAGAATGCGTGCCAAAGATGACATTGACGTTATCGACGTTGGTGAGCAGTCCCTCGCCATCACGCTGCGCGATGCAGCCGCCCACGGCAACCACACGCTTGCCCGAAGGCGAAGGCGGCAGGCTTTTGCAGGAATTGCACTGACCGTACAGGCGAGTATCGGCGGCCTCGCGCACGCAGCATGTCATGAAGACAACGATATCGGCATGCTCAAGATCGAGCGCCATGAGGCAACCATACGAATCGAGCAGACCGCTCACGCGCTCAGAGTCGTGCTGATTCATCTGGCAGCCAAAGGTGACTACCGAAGCTGTCAGCGGTCTTCCGAGTTC
>JAUUSS010000088.1 GCA_030841765.1 Collinsella aerofaciens
CATTTGCCGTCGATCTTTACGGCGTTCCAGGTGTGGCCGTTGCCCGTGATGCGGCACTCGCCTTAAGCCGCACTGTGCCAGGCAGCAATCAATCGTCGTGCCGCCGCCAGCAAAAGCGAGAACGCCTTCGAAAGTTGCGGTGAAATACGGATTAATTGAGCCTTTAAGCTGGCAAACAGTCCTTATTTCACCGCAACTGAAACAGGGGCGCTCTCCATGAGAGCGCCCCTGCCGGGCTTCCATAGTACTGGCGAAACAGTTTTATAGTTCTGGCGAAGCAGTCCTTGAGATCCGCCTTGCCTTATGCCAAGAACTCCTTGGTGGTCGCCACGATGTTGGCGGCGTCCAGGCCGTACTTGTGCAGGAGCTCGGCGCCCGGGCCGGACTCGCCGAAGGTGTCGTTGACGCCAATCTTCTTGAGCGGCGTCGGGCACTGCTCGCACAGGACGTCGGCGACGGCGCTGCCCAAGCCACCGATCACGGAGTGCTCCTCGACGGTCACGACGTGGCCGGTCTTGGTGGCGCTCTTGACGATCAGGTCGGCATCGATGGGCTTGATGGTGTGCATGTTGATGACCTCGGCGTCGATGCCCTCGGCAGCGAGCTGCTCGGCGGCCTCGAGAGCCTCGCCGACCATCAGGCCGCAGGCAATGATGGTCACATCGGCGCCCTCGCGCATGACAATGCCCTTACCCAACTCGAACTTGTAGGTCTCGGGGTCGTTGATAACCGGCGAGGCCAAACGAGCGAAGCGCATGTACACCGGACCGTCGCACTCGTAGGCGGCGCGCGTCACGGCGCGGGCCTCGACGTCGTCGGCAGGAACGATCACAGTCATGCCAGGGATGACGCGCATCAGGGCGATATCCTCGCAGCACTGGTGTGTGGCGCCGTCCTCGCCCACCGAGATACCGGCGTGCGTGGCGCCAATCTTAACGTTGAGATGCGGGTAGCCGATGGAGTTACGGACCTGCTCAAAGGCGCGGCCGGCGGCAAACATGGCAAAGGTGCTCGCGAAGGCAACGCGGCCGGTGGTCGCGATACCGGCGGCGACGCCCATCAGGTTGCTCTCGGCAATGCCCACATCGAAGAAACGATCGGGGCAGGCGGCCTTGAACTTGCCGGTCTGCGTGGCGGCGGCCAGGTCAGCGTCGAGGACCACAAAGTCATCGTGCTCGTTGGCGAGCTCGACGAGGGCCTCGCCGTAGCTTACGCGCGTGGCGATTTTTTTGACGTCTGCCATCCTAGAGCTCCTCTCCGGCGGCCGTGAGCTCTGCCATGGCCTGCTCAAACTGTTCATCGTTGGGGGCCTTGCCGTGCCAACCAACCTGGTTCTCCATAAAGGAAACGCCCTTGCCCTTCATGGTCTCGGCGATGATGGCGGTCGGCTGACCCTTGGTGGCGCGGGCCTCGGCAAAGGCGGCGCGGATCTGATCGAAATCGTTGCCGTCGGCAAGCTCCACCACGTGGAACTTAAAGGCGCGGAACTTGTCGGCGAGCGGCATGGGGTCGTTGACCTCCTCGACGGGGCCGTCGATCTGCAGGCCGTTGTGGTCGACGATCACGCAGAGGTTATCGAGCTGCTGGTTGCCGGCAAACATGGCTGCCTCCCAGACCTGGCCCTCCTCGCTCTCGCCATCACCCAGCAGGGCGTACGTGCGGTAAGTATCGCCCCAGTGCTTGGCGGCAACCGCCATGCCCACGGCGGCGGAGATGCCCTGGCCGAGCGAGCCGGTGGACATATCGACGCCCGGGGTGTCGTTCATGTTGGGATGACCTTGCAGGTGGCTGCCGATATGGCGCAGCGTCTCGAGATCCTCCTTGGGGAAGAACCCACGCTCGGCGAGCACGGCGTACAGGCCCGGAGCGCAATGGCCCTTGGAGAGCACAAAACGGTCGCGATCGGCCTTGCGGGGATCGGCCGGGTCGACGTTCATTTCCTCAAAGTACAGATAGGTCATGATGTCGGCAGCGCCGAGCGAACCGCCCGGATGGCCGGACTTGGCAGCGTGCACGCCGGTGACGATGCCCTTCCTTACCTCGTTGGCAACCTTTTTGAGCTCTTCGTCGCTCATTGTGCCTTCCTTTCATCCTCATTAGACAAAATGCGCACGGCACGGAAAGGTAATCCCAACACAGCCGCAATGCACGTACGTCATTCATTATGCTGGAAACTGATGGCTTTACCAGAGTTTTTATCATTATTTGAACAATTTAGCAGGCAGAACCGCTGATGAAACGGTTTATCAATGTGAACGTCTTTTGGATGGAACGCGATCGACCCTACGCGCTAATGTCCTTGAATCCCTCGCCGAAGGCTTCCGTAACGTCGGCAACCGTCACGATGGCATGAGGATCGCGCTCGCGCACGATCGTCTTGAGGGTATTGAGCTCTCGACGGCTCACGATGACCATAATCACTGGCTTCTCGGCACCCGAATACATGCCAGTCGCCTTAAACTTGGTACAACCACGACCCAGGCCATACATGATATCGGCAGCGATATCAGGGAACTTGTCCGAGATGATGAGTACCATACGGCGTTTGTTGCCACCATCGACCACGGCATCGATCACGTAGCCGCTAATGACCATCGAAAGGCCTGCATATAGTGCGTTTTCGATTGAAAAGACCGGAGCCGACAGCGCGCATACGGCAACATCGATCGCCATGACGGTCGAGCCCACCGGCAGTGAGGTGTTACGCGAGATGATTTGGCCAATCGTGTCCGAGCCGCCGGTGTTGGCGCCGGCGCGCAACACCATGCCGTAACCGATGCCCGTAATAATGCCGCCCCACATAGCGGGAAGCATCAGGTCCGCATCCGCCAGAGGTGCTACAAACGGGGCGAACAGATCGGTAAAGAAGCCCAGCAGCACAAAGCCCGTCGCGGTCTGCACCACGTAGAACATGCCGCCCTCGCGCATAACGACCAACAACAGCAAGGCGTTCATCACGATCGTCTGAATACCAACGGGAAGCGATAGGCCGCGCGCCGCGCCGACCGCCTGGATAATGGTGGCAAGGCCCGTAACGCCACCGGCGGCAAGACCGTTGGGAATCAAAAACAAGTCGGTCGCGATGGCGGCCAAGGCACACCCCAACATGATCTGGGGCAGGTCGTGAAAGAAGTTCATCGAAAGAATGCGCTTGATGTCCAGACGATATGCCATGCTGCCTCCCTCAAAAAAGCGCACCCAAACGGATGCGCTTTGAACTTCTTCTTGTATTCGATTCTACCGATTCGCCGGACAAAAACCACCCCTGCGCAGGGTTTATTCTGGATACAAACCCGTCCAACCGTTGGGTTTGGCATCGGCTTGAAGCCACCCGATGTTTTAGACCTCCGAGCCTTCTGCATCGGCGTTGCCGGTAGCCCAGCGATGGTAGCCAATAACAAACGGGTCCAGGTCGCCATCGTCAAGAACGGCCTCGACATTGCTGGTCTCCACACCCGAGCGCAGATCCTTGACCATCTGGTACGGGTAGAGCACGTAGCTGCGAATCTGGTTGCCAAAACCAATCGTGGTCTTGGGTCCGCGGATCTCATCGAGCGCCTCGGCGCGCTTCTCGAGCTCAATCTCGTACAGACGAGCCTTGAGGATCTGCATGCACGCGGCCTTGTTCTGGATCTGGCTGCGCTCATTTTGGCAGGTAACCACAATGCCGCTGGGGAAATGCGTCACGCGCACGGCGGAGTCGGTGGTGTTGACGCCCTGACCGCCCGGGCCGCTCGCGTGGTACACGTCCACGCGGATGTCATCGGGACTGATTTCGATGTCGATATCATCGGGTAGCACGGGGATGACCTCGACGCCGGCAAACGTGGTCTGGCGGCGCTTCTTGTCGTCGGTGGGGCTAATGCGAACCAAGCGGTGGACACCGGCCTCGGCGCGCAGCATGCCAAATGCGTCCTTGCCCTCGACGGTAAAGGTCGCGCGGTCGATGCCGATGACCTCGGCCGCGGGACAGTCGTTGATGGTGACCTTCCAGCCGCGACGCTGGCAGTACTTCATGTACATCTTAAAGAGCATGAAGGTCCAGTCCTGGGCCTCCAGACCACCCTGTCCGGGCTTGATGGTCACAATAGCATCGCCGTGATCGAACTCACCGGTAAACCAGCTCGAAAGCTCAAGTTCGTCGATAGCGCGGGCCAGGCGTTCTGCCGTAGCGGCAGCCTCCTCGCGCAATGCGGCGGCGTCGGGGTCATCCCCCATCTCTTCGGCAAGCTCCAGCGCGGCGCGGGCATCGGAAAGCTCGCCGCGCGCGGTGTCCACGGCAGCGATATCTTCCTTGGTGCGAGCAATCTCCTCCATGGTGGCACGGGCGGCGTCGGCGTCATCCCAAAAGCCAGGGGCAACACTTTTGGCCTCGAGCTCGGTCACGCGGGTACGCTTCTCGTCCAAGTGGAGATACGACTCGACCTCGCCGAGCCGGTCCGCAAACGCGTCCAGCTCGGCGGGCGTTACCTCTAAAGCCTCAGCCATTAACGATTCCTGCCGTGGCAGTACTTAAACTTCTTGCCGCTACCGCAGGGGCACGGGTCGTTGCGGCCCACGTTGACGTACGGATCGTCGCTCTCGGACTTGCGATAGGTCGTCACCTTGCCACCGTTGTTAACGGCAGCCGGTCCGCCTTGGACAGCCGTGCGGGCCTGCACCTGCGCCTGCTTGCGCAGCACCGAGTCGCCGTTATCACCATCGACCTCGGCAGGACCGGAGAAGCGCGCGCCCTCGAGCGCGGGCTCTTCCTTGTGCTCCACGGCACGCGGGGCAGCCTTGATCTCGATGCGCAGAACCGTGCGCAGGTAATCCTCATACATGGTATCGACGAGTATCTGGAACGCGCCGTAGGCCTCGGTCTTGTACTCAACCAGCGGGTCGCGCTGGCCAAAGCCGCGCAGGCCGATGCCGGTCTTAAGGTAGTCCATCTCCTGCAGGTAGTTCATCCAGCGGGTATCGATGACGCGCAGCATGACCTGGGTGTTGAGCTCGCGCATCAGGTCCTCGCCCAAGCGCTCGGCCTTCATGTTGTAGCACTTCTCTACGTAAGCCAGGACATCGGCAGCCAGGGCCTCATAATCCTCGTCGGGGAACTTCGGCGTATCGATGTGGCCGGTGAGCTCCACAACCCACTTGCGCAGGCCCTCCAGGTCGCGCTCGCCATCGTGACTGTCCTTGGTGCAGAACTCCTGCACGCAGCGGTACACGGTGTCGTGCATGACCTCGGTGATGTGGTCGGTCAGGTCCTTGCCGTCCAGAATCTTATTGCGCTCGGCGTAGATGACCTGGCGCTGCTTGTTCATGACGTCGTCGTACTCAAGGACGCTCTTACGCATGGAGAAGTTGATGCTCTCGACCTTGTGCTGGGCGCTCTCGACGGCCTTGGAGATGATCTTGTGCTGGATGGGCATGTCGTCGCCCATGTCGGCCGTGACCATCATCTTGGAGACGCGGTCCATCTTGTCGCCGCCGAACAGGCGCATGAGGTCGTCCTCGAGCGACAGGTAGAACTGGGTCTCGCCTGGATCGCCCTGACGGCCGG
Organism: Collinsella aerofaciens; assembly: GCA_030841765.1. Taxonomy (GTDB): domain Bacteria; phylum Actinomycetota; class Coriobacteriia; order Coriobacteriales; family Coriobacteriaceae; genus Collinsella; species Collinsella aerofaciens_AV. The sequence goes on from JAUUSS010000088.1 coordinate 5,546, forward strand.
AACGGCCGCGCAGCTGGTTGTCGATACGGCGGGACTCATGGCGCTCGGTGCCGATGACGGTCAGGCCGCCGGCGGCAAGCACGCGCTCGCGCTCGGCCTTGCAAGTCTCCTTGGCCTCGGCGTTAAACTGCTCGAGCTGCTCGGGCGTCACGTCCTCCATGGTCAGGCCCTCGTACTCCAGGCGCTCGCGCACCAGCTCGTCGGGGTTGCCGCCCAGCAGGATGTCAGTACCACGACCGGCCATGTTGGTGGCGATGGTCACGGCGCCGTAGCGTCCGGCCTGGGCAACGATGTGGGCCTCGCGCTCATGGTGCTTGGCGTTGAGGACCTCGTGAGCGATGCCGCGCTTGGTAAGGGCGGCGGACAGCTTCTCGGAGCTCTCGATGGAGACGGTGCCCACCAGGACCGGCTGGCCCTTGGCATGACGCTGCTCGACATCGTCGGCGACGGCGTTGTACTTGGCCTGAATGGTGCGGTATACCAGGTCCTCGTGGTCCACGCGCTGCACGGGCTTGTTGGAGGGGATGACCTCGACGGGCAGCTTGTAGATCTCGCGGAACTCGGCATCCTCGGTAAGTGCCGTGCCGGTCATGCCGGAGAGCTTGTCATACAGACGGAAGTAGTTCTGCAGGGTGATGGTGGCGAGTGTCTGGTTCTCCTCACGTACGAGCACGCCCTCTTTGGCCTCGATGGCCTGGTGCAGGCCCTCGGAGTAACGGCGGCCTTCCATAATGCGACCGGTGAACTCGTCGACGATCTTGACCTCGCCGTTGGTGACCACGTACTGCTTGTCGCGGTGGAACATGTACTGGGCCTTCAGCGCCTGCTGCAGGTGGTTGACCAGCTGGCCGGAGAGATCGGCATAGATGTCATCGATACCCAGGCGGCGCTCGATTTTCTTAAGGCCGCGCTCAGTGGCGGCAATGGTGTGCTTGGCCTCGTCCATAACGAAGTCGCCCGTGGGCTCCACGTCCTCGGTGGCGGTGAGCATGTCGTGCGACACGTCCTCGCCGCGCTCAAGGCCACGCACGGCACGCGCGAAGTCCTTGTAGGTACTGGCGGACTTGGTGCCAGCGCCCGAGATGATCAGCGGGGTGCGGGCCTCATCGATCAGGATGGAGTCGACCTCGTCGACGATGGCGTAGTTGTGGCCGCGCTGCACGCGCTGCTCGGGACGGGTAACCATGTTGTCGCGCAGGTAATCAAAGCCGAACTCGGAGTTGGTGCCGTAGGTAACGTCAGCCTGGTAGGCCGGGCGCTTGAGCTCGAGCGGCATGTTGTTCTGGAGCAGACCGACGGTCATGCCCAGGTATTTATAGATGCGGCCCATCCACTCGGAGTCGCGTTTGGCAAGGTAATCATTGACGGTAACGACGTGCACGCCCTTGCCGGCAATAGCGTTGAGATAGCCGGCCAACGTGGAGACGAGGGTCTTACCTTCGCCGGTCTTCATCTCGGCGATGTGACCCTCGTGCAGTGCCATGGCGCCAATGAGCTGCACGTCAAAGTGGCGCATACCCATGGTGCGCTTGGAAGCCTCACGCACGGTGGCAAAGGCCTCGGGAAGCATGTCGTCGAGCGACTCGCCGTTGGCGTAACGCTCGCGGAACTTATCGGTCTGGCCGCGGAGTTCCTCCTCGGTCATCTTCTCAAACTGGGGCTCAAGACCGTTGATCTGGTCGACGATCTTGTAGTAGCGCTTAAGGTCCTTATCGGATCCAAAGGACAGCAGCTTTGACATGAATCCCATGTGGTTTTCCTTTTTTGGCCATCGCCCACGCCGTGCAGCTGCGGGCGAGTTAAACACAGATGATTGTACTTTAGCCAAACAAGGCGCGGCCTATACGGTCGACCTCGACCGCCACGTAATAACTACGACCCGACCGACCTGCCAAAAAGGGACTGGTTTATTTTGGCAGGTTTTATCTGGGAAAACGCCGTCACTCTGCCATTTGGTGCAAACCAACCCGTCCCCTTCGCACCAATCTGGTGCAATGGGAACGGGTTAGCCTGCACCAATAAAAAGAAAAGGACCGCGCACCCAAACGGATGCACGGCCCTTTTGCCATGAATGCGAGCGATTCCTCGGCGAGCTATTTACTCAGCAGCCTCGGTGGTCTCGGCCTCGGCAGCGGCCTCCTCGACGGGAGCCTCTGCGGGAGCCTCGGCGGCCTGCTTGGCAGCCTCCTCGGCAAACTTAGCAGCACGCTTGGCCTTCTCGGCAGCCTTAGCCTCAGCGGCGGCCTTGCGAGCGGCCTCGGCCTCAGCAGCCTTGGCAGCCTTGGCAGCCTTGGCCTCCTCAGCCTTCTTGAGCTGGGCGGCAGCGGCGCCACCGAACTTGTCGGCGAAGCGCTGGACGCGTCCACCGGTGTCGACGAACTTCTGCTGGCCGGTGTAGAACGGGTGGCACTCGTTGCAAAGCTCGACCTTCATCTCAGACACGGTAGCGTGCGTCTTGAAGGTGTTGCCGCAGGAGCACGTCACCGTGCACTCGACATACTGGGGATGGATACCCTGCTTCATGGTAGGACTCCTTATTGGTCAGGCGCTGGTTACCGATCAGCGCATAAGGCGTCTTGGTTTCCGACCAAGACAACAAACTTGGCTATGGTACCACGGCGTCGCGCGTCCCACAAAAGGTTCACGGTCTTTGTGCAGGGCGGCGTGGCCAACCGCAGCGAGCACGCACCCCGACGAGCCTTCACCCATGTTGCAGACGTGTAACGCCGCAGTAAGCACACCCCTTTTGGCGCCAGACAGGTACAATGATGAACACTGTACCGTAGCGGAGCGCCCCGCGCGCGCCGCAACCACGCGAAAGGGTTTCCCATGGCCGAGATCTCGTCCTCCCGTATCGTCATCACCGTCCTTGGCAAGAACCGCCCCGGCATCGTCGCCGGCGTCACCCGCGTTCTGGGCGAGGCCAACGTCGACATCCGCGACATCACGCAGTCCATTATCGAGGACATCTTCACCATGACCATGCTGGCCGACACCGCCGAGTCCAAGCTCGACTTCGCCGAGCTGCAGAAGGCCCTGGCCGAGGCCGGCGAGCTTTCGGGCGTCAACGTGTCCATCCAGCGCGAGGACGTCTTTAACTTTATGTACCGCCTGTAGCGAACAGGCCGTGCGGGAACAGGCCGGCGCATCTGCACCCAAGCACGCCGCCCCCACACGGCCCCGAGAGGAGCGCGCATGGCTTACGACGCCAAGAAAATCTACTACCGCTTCGATGACCACTTGAGCCGCCTGGTTCTGGATTACGAAGCAAGCCGCCAGATTTCGCCTGAGAGCGAAAACCTCTACCACGGCCTGCCGACCGACCCTTATGACGAGGGCCTGTTTGTCGAGCACAATGTCAAGCGCGGCCTGCGCAATGCCGACGGCTCGGGCGTGGTCGCGGGCCTCACTCGTATCTCGGATGTGCACGGCTACAACAAGGTCGACGGAAAGGTCGTGCCCGATCAGGGCAAGCTCACGCTTCGCGGCTACAGCATCGAGGATCTGGTCAACAATGCCCAGGCCGAGAATCGCTACGGCTACGAAGAAGTCGCCTATCTGCTTATCACGGGTTCGCTGCCCAACAAGGAAGAGCTCGACGGCTTCTGCGAGCGCCTGGGTGCCTTTAGACATCTGAGCGACGAGTACGTCAAAGAGTTCCCCATGACCACGGTGTCGTCGAGCATCATGAATGTGCTCCAGCGCGCCGTGCTGCTGCTCTATGCCTTCGATGCCGAACCAGACGTGATCACGCCCGAGCACGAAATCGACGTCGCCATCTCCATGCTCGCCCGTCTCCCCCGCATCGCCGCCTTCGCGCATATGGCCTCGGTCGCCAAGCGCCGCGGCTCCGAGGTTCATGTACCGCACCCCACACCCGGTCTCTCCACCGCCGAGACCATCCTGCAGGTGTTGCGCGGCGGCATGGCATTCACCCGCGACGAGGCCATGCTGCTCGACGTGATGCTCATGCTGCATGCCGAGCACGGCGGCGGCAACAACTCCACGTTTGCCTGCCGCGTGCTGTCCTCCTCGGCCACCGACCCGTATTCCGCCTACGCCGCGGCTATCGGCTCGCTCAAGGGTCCGCGCCACGGCGGCGCCAACGCCAAGGTCGTGTCCATGCACGAGGACATCCGTGCGCATGTCTCCAACTGGGAGGACGAGGACGAGGTCGCAGCCTACCTGGGCAAGATCCTCGATAAGCAGGCCTTCGACGGCACGGGCCTCATCTACGGTATGGGCCACGCCGTCTACACGCTG
>JAUUSS010000189.1 GCA_030841765.1 Collinsella aerofaciens
CGGTCTTTCATGCAGCAGGGGCTCTCAATGTTTTTATGTCCTGCTCATATCGTCTGTGCCGGCAGAAAGGGACTATCCCCAACTGCCGGGCGGAACCGTTTAGCGGTGCCGCTGCCGGCTGGGCAGGCTGAGCTGGTATCCTTATGCGGTAATGTCTCGATTCGTTAGGATTGCATGTGAGAGCTGCCACTGTCCTTCGTTCAGTTATATGTCGCACCCTGGCCGCCGCGCTTACCGCGCTCGCCGTACTGAGCGCCGTCGCGCCCACCCCTGTCTTTGCCGCCGACTCCGATCAGCAGGTCAAAACGGTCCGCGTCGGCTGGCTCGTCAACAACGAGGGCTTCCAGGACGGCACCCCCGGCGAGCGTCTCTCGGGATGGGGTTACGAGTACCTCCAGACTCTGTCGTACTACACGCCCGGCTGGCGGTACGAATACGTCTCCGGCACCTTCACCGAGCTTATGGACATGCTCGAGGCGGGCGAGATCGACCTCATGCCCAACATCTCCTACTCCGAGGAACGCGCCCAAAAGCTGCTCTTTTCCTCGAACCCCGAGGGCACCGAGCGCTACTTCATCTACGCCAAGCCCGATCGCGACGATCTGGCCAAGGGTGACCCCCGAGCGCTCCAAGGCCTTACCATCGGCTGCAACCCCGGCGTTATGCAAACCTTCGTTGGCCAGCAGTGGCTCGCCAACGAAGGCATTACCTGCACCTATAAAGAAATCGACACTGGCGATGCCCTCTTTGACGCGCTCGCAAACAACGAGGTCGATGCCATCATCATGAACGACACGACCTCGTCGCCCAGCGCCTCCCCCATGTTCTACATTGGTTCGAGCGACTACTTTTTTGCCGTCCCCAAAAGCCGCTCCGACCTGATGGACGACATCAATGCCGCCATGTCGGCAATCGCCCGCGTCAACCCACGCTATATCGACGAAGTCAAATCTAACTACTCGGCCCAAAACAGCGGTTCATCATCGCTCAACGGCCCCGAACGTTCCTGGCTCAAAGCAAATGACAACACCATCACGCTCGGCTACATTACGGGCAAACTCCCCTACTGCAACGAAGACGAAGACGGCAAAATGGAAGGCTCGCTCGCATCGCTTGCGACGACGCTGCACGATAAATTTGGCATTACGGTCAAAACCGTCCCCTTTGATAGCTACAAGATGATGTCAAAGGCCCTGTCAAAGGGAAGCATAGACGTTGCGCTGCCGGTATACCGAGATTACTGGTTTGCCGAGCAAACAGGCGTTGCGCAGTCGGTATCGTTGGGGACCATATCCCTCACCGCCATCCACACCGGCAGCGACCTGAACAAAGACCTTCAGAACATCGCCTGTACCAAATCATCGTTTGTCAACAAAAATGCACTTGAAAATCTGTTCCCCACAGCGACCGTGACCGAATACCAATCCGACAATGAAGTGTTCGACGCTCTCAGGAAGGGAGCGGCGCGCTGCATCCTCGCTCCCAGTTCACGTGTAAAAACTATCGGCGACCGTCATGATCTCAAGGACTACGAGACGGTCGAGCTCCCTGACACCTGTGAGCTCTCGTGCTGGATTTCGCGCGGAAAGCCCGAGCTGCTGGGAGTCAT